>NZ_JAAZQY010000021.1:0-45152 GCF_012371315.1 Acinetobacter sp. A1 | reverse complement strand
ATTCATAAAAAAAGAGCGTATTTACATACGCTCTTTTTACAGTATTTTAACTTTTTTTGCTTAACTGACTGGCATTAGTTATTGCGAGGCCTTTTTAACTTTAGATACTCAAATTTGCATTTTTTGAACTTTCAATCTGCAGAAATGACTGGTTCGCCTGCACAAAAGACTTTACCAAACAGTACTGCCCTCACAAAATAGAGTAAATGTTCTAATTTATAAAATGAATAAAATAAGGGATTCAGCATGGTCAGTCCTAAACATGACATACATAGACACGCCTTCCAAAACTGCCTGATAGATTTTCAAGAGTTTCAAGGTAAGTGTATTCCTGCTACCGAAGTCAAACCGTCTGATTTTGATGGTTTACATGTGGCTGTAATTGGTGCCAATCAAGACAGCGTGGCACAGCTTGATAAAATTTGTCAACAAGCGGCTTCGGTCAAGGTGTTCCAGATTGCCCCGCATTTTGTTTTGCCTGCCACAGAACGTGGCATACATCGCCTGATTAGCCATCCATTGGTATTTAAAAATCGGCGTTTGTTTAACAACCGCGTTAAAAATATTTTGGCTTTACGTTTTTTAGATGCGCAGGTAAAAGACACTTGGCTCAAACGTCAGCTCACCCCAAACATTGCCGATACACATCAACATTATTTTAAATCTGATCATTATTATGCGGCTTTGCAGCGTGAAAATTGCACTCTGATTACTTGGCCTATTGTAAAAGTCTGTGCGCATAGTGTGCATAGCATCGACGGTCAAAGCCACCCTGTGGATACCATTATCACTACATTTTAAGTCACATCAAAAGCATTATCATTTAAATAAATAATAGCTTAATTTTTATTCTATTTATATCCAATAAAAAAGGGTCAGAATAATATTTTGACCCTTTTAATGATATTAATTTGATTATCCAATTCGACGTTTCAAACCTGTCATTTGTAATACACGAGTTGAAATTTCTTCAATCGACATTTCAGATACATTTAAATACTTAATACCTTCTGAAATATAAATACCTTCAATAGCACGTAATTCCATTTGGCATTGGTTAAAGCTCGCATAACGACTGTTAGCCTTGCGTTCAGTACGGATTGCAACCAGACGTTCTGCATCAATCATTAAGCCAAACAACTTGTGTTTATGTGGTTTTAAGACTGCTGGCAAGCGGTTGTCATCTAGGTCTTCTTCGGTTAATGGATAGTTCGCAACACGAATACCAAACTGCAAAGATAAGTAGATAGATGTCGGTGTTTTACCTGAGCGTGACACCCCAATTAGAATCAGATCGGCCTTGTCGTAATGGCGTGTACGTGCGCCATCATCATTGTCTAAGGCAAAATGCACCGCATCAATACGTGCCTTATATGATTCAGAATCTGTCACTGCGTGAGTTTGTCCAACCAAGGTGGTTGGTGGTGTACCCAATTCCTCTGAAAGCTTGCTAATTAAGCCTTCGAACACATCTAGGTTAATCGCTTTTGCAGTGTTAATAATGTCACGCACATATTGATCTACTAGCGTGTCAAAAACCAAAGGCAGTTGACCATCTTGCTGTGCACGCGCATTAATCTCAGTCACCACATTCATTGCCGCTTCTTCAGACGTAATATAAGGATGAATGTGAATATCAAAGTCTACATTTGGAAATTGCGCTAAGAGTGAATGTCCAAGGGTTTCAGCTGTAATTGCAGTTCCATCGGAAATAAAAAAAACACTCCGCTTAATTTGTTTACCATCTGACATTAAAATTCTCCTTAAACATTTGTCTTAGTGCTATATAATCTTTATAGTAAACCGATCTTACATGACTGTCGCTTAGTAAAATCATATTGCTAAGTAGATTTATTATAATTTCATGACAAGATAGTGATTAATACTGCAAAAGTGGAGTAATAACTTTGGAAGCGCGCGTAATTGGTCTGGAAAAATTAGGGAAGCACGATGTTGAGCTTGTGGGTGGGAAAAACTCATCTCTAGGCGAAATGATCAGCCACTTATCAAACGCTGGTGTATCTGTACCAGGTGGCTTTGCAACAACAGCTGCTGCTTATCGTGAATTTCTCGAGCAAAGTGGCCTAAACGCTAAAATTCAAGCAGAGCTAAAAACGCTCAATGTAGATGACGTGAATGCGCTTGCTGAAACTGGTGCAAAAATTCGTCAATGGATTGTCGACACTCCGCTTACCGCAGCCCTAGAACAAGAAATTCGCGTTGCTTTTGACGCACTCTCTAACGGCAACCCTAATATCGCGGTTGCCGTTCGTTCATCTGCAACTGCAGAAGATTTACCAGACGCATCTTTTGCAGGTCAGCAAGAAACATTCCTCAACATCCGTGGCATCGACAACGTGTTAATTGCCATTAAAGAAGTTTTTGCCTCTTTGTACAACGACCGCGCGATTTCTTACCGTGTACATCAAAACTTCGATCATGATGTTGTTGCATTGTCTGCTGGCGTACAACGTATGGTCCGTTCAGAAACTGGTGCTGCTGGTGTAATGTTCACCCTAGACACAGAATCTGGTTTCCGTGATGCAGTATTTATTACCGCTTCTTATGGCTTGGGTGAAATGGTCGTTCAGGGTGCAGTTAACCCAGATGAGTTCTACATTTCTAAACCACTATTAAAAGCGGGTAGACATGCGGTTTTACGTCGTAACCTTGGCTCTAAACACCAAAAAATGGTGTATGGCGAAGAAGGTGCTGCAGGTAAATCTGTTGTAGTGGTAGATGTAGAAAAACAAGATCGTCAACAGTTCTCTTTAAACGATCACGAACTTCAAGAACTAGCAAAACAAGCTTTAATTATTGAAGAACACTATCAAGCACCTATGGACATTGAATGGGCGAAAGATGGTGACGACGGTCAAATTTACATTGTTCAAGCACGTCCTGAAACAGTAAAAAGCCGTGAAAATGTTGGCACAATGGAACGCTATCTGCTTAAACAAAAAGGTACTGTAATTTGTGAAGGCCGTTCAATTGGTCAGCGTATCGGTTCTGGTAAAGTTCGTGTGGTAACGTCTATTAAAGAAATGGACAAAGTACAAGAAGGCGACGTTTTAGTTTCTGACATGACTGACCCAGACTGGGAACCAGTAATGAAACGTGCTGCTGCCATTGTTACTAACCGTGGTGGTCGTACCTGTCACGCTGCAATTATTGCACGTGAATTAGGCGTACCTGCAATTGTGGGTTGTGGTAATGCAACTGAAGTATTAGCAGATGGTCAAGAAGTCACTGTCTCTTGTGCCGAAGGCGATACAGGCTTCATTTATGAAGGTGCTTTAGATTTTGAAGTTCAAAAGAACTCTATCGAATCTATGCCAAAACTTCCGTTCAAAATTATGATGAACGTGGGTAACCCAGACCGCGCATTTGACTTTGCTCAAATTCCAAACGAAGGGATTGGCCTTGCACGTTTAGAATTCATCATCAACCGTATGATTGGTGTGCACCCGAAAGCATTACTGAACATTGACAGCTTACCACGTGAAACACGTGCAGCTGTAATGGCACGTACTGCGGGCTATTCTTCACCAATCGAATTCTATGTAGAAAAATTGGTTGAAGGTATTTCTACCCTTGCTGCTGCTTTCGCTGAAAAACCAGTGATTGTACGTATGTCTGACTTCAAATCGAATGAATATGCCAACCTTATTGGTGGTAAGTTATACGAACCTGAAGAAGAAAACCCAATGTTGGGCTTCCGTGGTGCAAGCCGCTATGTGTCTGACAACTTCCGTGATTGCTTTGAGCTTGAATGCCGTGCCTTGAAAAAAGTACGTGATGAAATGGGCTTAACTAACGTGCAAATTATGATTCCATTTGTGCGTACAGTTGCTGAAGCAAAACGTGTGATTGAGTTACTTGCACAAAATGGCTTAAAACGTGGCGAAAACGGTCTAAAAGTGATCATGATGTGTGAATTACCAACCAACGCATTGTTGGCTGAACAATTCCTTGAGCACTTCGATGGTTTCTCTATCGGTTCTAATGACTTGACTCAGTTAACCCTTGGTTTAGACCGTGACTCAGGTATTGTTTCTCACTTGTTTGACGAACGTGATCCTGCGGTTAAAGCATTGCTTTCTATGGCAATTCATGCCTGCCGTAAAGCTGGTAAATACGTAGGTATCTGTGGTCAAGGCCCTTCAGATCACCCTGACCTTGCGCAATGGCTCATGGAACAAGGTATCGAATCTGTATCTTTAAACCCAGACTCAGTTTTAGACACTTGGTTCTTCCTTTCTGAAGAAAAAGCTCAACAAGCTTAATAAAACGTGTTAAAAGAAAACCCATGCACCTGCGTGGGTTTTTTTTCAAATTATTATTTTGAGATTTTATATTTATGCAAATTTACTTGGCACGAAATAATCAACAAGCTGGGCCATACACCTTAGAGCAGCTCAACCAAATGCTCGCCAGCCAACAAGTGTTGCTGACAGATTTGGCTTGGCACCAAGGCATGAGCGAGTGGAAAGCTTTAGGTGAACTCACCCAAGGGAAACTTGTATATGAACCACAAGGCTATGTAGCACCGACTTCTGAAGCATCTCCTTTTCAGCAGCCTGAACAGAACTATAGTGCAACTGCAGCACAATATAGCCAATCACAAAATACAAAAACCAAAACAACGCAAACTGAGTTAGCCAGTATCAACAGTCGTGCGCTAGCAAAAATTATTGATATGCTGCTTTGGCTACCAGCAGCAGCTATTCCCTCTTTTTTCTTAAATGCAGATCAATTTGAACAATTGTCTGGCTTACAACAAAAGATGCAAGCGGCAACCACTTCAGATCAAGCCATTCAATTACAAACTGAGTTATTTCAGCTGATTCCTATGCAAGCATGGCAAGCCATTGCAATTTATTTACTCATTATGCTGGGCTTGCAAGCATTCTTACTGGCTAAAAATGGTCAAAGTATTGGTAAGCGTTTAACCAAAATTAAAATTGTAGATGCAGAAAGCAATGAAAAAGTGAGCCTAATGCGAGTCTTTACGATTCGCTCTATCATTTTCATTATTTTGAATATGATGTTTATGCCATTCATCACAATTTTAGATTATGCCTTTGCATTTGGAGCAAAACGCCAAGCTCTACACGATAAATTAGCAAAAACCAAAGTCGTAAAGCAATAATTTTGATTTTTTGGCATACAGGGATGATTTATCATCCCTTTTTATTTACTTCTTTGATAAATAATAATAAATTTTCAATAGTACAAATAATTCCGAGTATCAAAATCGGTTTTTATTACAGGCATTTAAAGCGGCTTTATATATAGCTTAGTTTGTCGATATCAGGCATAATGCCCTACAACGTAGCGGTGTCCGATGATTAAGAAGAGTTTTTCGTGTCTAACGAGGTCTTTTTAATCATGCGACACTTTAATCGCTATCCCATATTAAATTAGGGAATGGGACTCTTCACCGAGGTTGTAAAATGAGACAAACGATTTTAGCTGTATTGTCTTTATCTACGATGGCTGCACTTTTAACAGGGTGTGGTGGTGATTTAGTACTTCTGAACTCAAAAGGTCCAGTTGCTTCAGGTCAAAGTAACCTGATGATGACTGCGATTTACCTAATGCTATTGGTGGTTATTCCATCTGCAATTATGGCATTGTGGTTCGGTTGGAAATATCGTGCATCGAATAAAGACGCAGACTATCAACCAACATGGTCACACTCAACTGCAATTGAAATTGTAGTTTGGGGTATACCTGTTATTATTATTTGTATTTTAGCTTGGTTAACTTGGTGGGGTTCCCACAAGTACGACCCTTACCGTCCGCTAGAATCCGACAAAGCTCCTTTAACTGTTCAAGTTATTGCTGAACAATTTAAATGGATCTTTATCTACCCAGAACAGAACATTGCGACTGTTAACGAATTACGCTTCCCAGAGCAAACGCCTGTAAGCTTACGTTTAACATCTAACTTCACAATGAACTCGTTCTTTATCCCTGCATTATCTGGTCAGATTTATGCAATGGCGGGTATGCAAACTCACTTGAACGTTTTAGCAGATAACACGGGCGAATTCCGTGGTTTCTCATCTAACTATTCAGGTTATGGTTTCTCGCAAATGCGCTTTAAAGCTCACTCTGTAACTCAAGCTGATTTTGAGCAATGGGTAACAGCTGTTAAAGCAGGTCAAGGTACGACGATTAATCCTCAAGCTGTTCAAAAAACAGTTTTAGATCAAGCTGAATTTGCTTCTTTACGTGACGGTAACCGTTCGCAGAAACAAATTGATGCAATGGTTCGTAATGCCAAAACTGAATTAGAGAAAGAACTTGCTGCAACGGCTTTAAAAGAAGGTCCATATAAGACTCAGCCACATCCTGTGACTTATTACTCTTCTGTTGAGCAAGGCTTGTTTGAATCAGTGATCAATAACTATATGAGTAACTACCATGGTGCTGACCATTCAGCTCCTGTAGTGGCTGGTGAAGCGCCTGCTTCTGAAACTCATGTAGCAGTTGAACATGCGACTGCTTCTCAAGGGGAATAAGACATGAGCTTATTAGGTAAGTTAGGTCCAGATGCAATTCCTTACGATCCAATCGTATTGGTTACTGTTGCAGCGATGATCTTAGGTGGCCTTGCAGTTGTTGCTGGTATTACCTACTTCAAAAAATGGGGCTACTTGTGGAACGAATGGTTCACATCTGTAGACCATAAAAAAATTGGTATCATGTATATCTTTGTATCTGTAGTCATGCTTCTTCGTGGCTTTGCAGATGCGATCATGATGCGTCTTCAGCAGTTCCTTGCAAAAGGTGGTGGTGAAGGTTATTTACACCCAGAACACTATGACCAGATTTTCACCGCTCACGGTGTGATCATGATCTTCTTCGTGGCAATGGGTCTTGTTGTTGGCTTAATGAACATCTCTGTACCATTACAGATTGGTGCTCGTGACGTAGCCTTCCCATTATTGAACTCTTTAAGCTTCTGGTTATTTGCTGGTGCTGCGGGTCTAGTAATGGTTTCACTTGCATTAGGTGAATTCGCTGCAACTGGTTGGATGGCTTATCCTCCACTTTCAGGTATCGAATACTCTCCAGGTGTTGGTGTTGACTACTATATTTGGGCACTACAGGTTTCTGGTCTAGGTACGCTATTAACGGGTGTTAACTTCTTCGTTACCATCATCAAAATGCGTGCGCCTGGCATGAAACTTATGGACATGCCTATTTTCACTTGGACATCATTAGTTACTTCGGTACTTATCATTGCAACTTTCCCAGTTTTAACTGCGACAATTGCGATGTTAACGCTTGACCGTTACTTCGGTTTCCACTTCTTTACCAACGACATGGGTGGTAGCCCAATGTTGTATGTAAACTTGATTTGGACATGGGGTCACCCAGAAGTATATATCTTAGTATTACCAGCATTTGGTATTTACTCTGAAGTAACTGCGACTTTTGCGCGCAAAACTTTGTTCGGTTACAAATCAATGGTGTACGCAACCGTTGCAATTGGTGTGTTATCACTTGTTGTATGGGTTCACCACTTCTTTACCATGGGTGCAGGTGCCAACGTTAACGCGTTCTTCGGTATCATGACCATGATTATTGCGATTCCTACTGGTGTGAAAATCTTCTCTTGGTTATTCACTATGTACAAGGGTCGTATTACCTACACTACCCCAATGCTATGGACACTTGGCTTCCTTGTGACTTTCGGTATCGGTGGTTTAACAGGTGTATTAATGGCAGTTCCACCAGCGGACTTCCTTGTACACAACTCTTTATTCTTGATTGCTCACTTCCATAACGTAATTATTGGTGGTGTTGTATTCGCGATGTTCGCAGGTATCATTTTCTACTGGCCAAAAATGTTTGGTTGGAGACTGAATGAGACTTGGGGTAAAGCAGCATTCTGGTTCTGGTTCTTCGGTTTCTACTTTGCATTCATGCCGTTGTATATCCTTGGTTTCATGGGTATGACACGTCGTTTGAATACTTATGACAACCCTGAATGGGATCCGTACTTGTCAATCGCGTTCTTCGGTTCTGTGTTAATTGCTATCGGTTTATTCTGCTTCGTTATGCAGATCGTGGTTGGTTTCTTACAACGTAACCAACGTTTAGACCTTACAGGCGATCCATGGGATGGTCGTACGCTTGAATGGGCGACTTCTTCTCCAGCACCGTTCTATAACTTTGCTCACCTTCCAAAGATCAATGGTATTGATACTTTCTGGACTGACAAAGAAAATGGTGTTGCATACGCGCGTCCAACGAAGTATGAAGACATCCACATGCCAACCAACCGTGCAGCTGGTTTCATTATTGCAATGTTTATTACAGTAATGGGCTTCGCGTTAATCTGGCATATTTGGTGGTTAGTATTCGTTACCTTTATCGCTGCAATCATCAGCTTCATCGTGAGTTCATTCACGAAGAAAGTGGACTACTATGTTCCTGCTGCTGAAGTTGAGCGTATTGAAAACGAACGCTATGCGATCCTTGAAAAACACTTGAAGAAGGACTAAGACATGGCTGAAGTACTTCATCACGACAACCACGGACACGATGAGCATCATCACCACGATGATACCGACATCACCGTCTTTGGTTTCTGGACCTACTTGATGAGTGACCTTGTAATTTTCGGTACACTCTTCATCGCGTTCGCTGTATTAAGTAGCCACGTTCCAGTAGGCACTCCAACAGCTCAAGATTTGTTTGGCGAGTCATTAGGCTTCGTTCTTACAGAAACTTTTGCCCTGTTGATTTCTTCTGTAACTTTCGGTTTTGCCGTTTTAGCTGCTTACAAGAAAGATGTTGCTAAGGTTTTAACTTGGTTAGGTATTACCTGGATTTTCGGTGCGATCTTTATTGGTATGGAACTTTATGAGTTCAACCATTTAGTTCATGCTGGTCATGGTCCAAGTGTAAGTGCGTTCTTATCTGCGTTCTTTACTTTGGTTGGTACGCACGGTATTCACGTAACTTCAGGTTTAGTTTGGATGATCGTGTTAATGATTCAAATCAAGAAATATGGTTTGACTCTTCCTAACATGCGTCGTTTAGCTTGCCTAAGCTTGTTCTGGCACTTCCTTGACATCGTTTGGATCTGTGTATTCAGCGTAGTTTACTTGATGGGAGTTCTCTAATGAGTCACGATCACAACTCTGCTGGTGCATCACACGGTAACACTAAGCAATATACGATTGGCTTTATCCTATCTGTTATTCTTACCATTATTCCTTTTGGTATGGTAATGGCAGGTGGTTTTGGCCGTGGTATTTTGATCACTGTTATTTCGATTACAGCAGTTGCTCAGATTCTTATTCAATTAATTTATTTCTTGCATATGAATTCTTCTTCAGAGCAACGTTGGAACGTGATTGCATTCGTGTATACCATTCTGACCATTGCCATCCTTTTGGTTGGTTCTGTATGGATCATGAACTACCTACACTACAACATGATGATCTAAACTGGTTGTCATGCTGAAAAAGTATTTATTCCTGACAAAGCCAGGAATTCTCTTTGGTAATTTCATTACCACTTTGGGTGGCTACTTTGTAGCTGCCCAAGGTTCTGTAGATTTCCTTCTCCTACTGCTTACTCTGCTTGGTACAACACTTGTTGTCGCCTCAGGATGTGTGGTCAACAATATTATTGACCAAGACATCGACCAAAAAATGCAACGCACACAAAACCGTGCATTAGTGAAAAAAACTGTTTCTGTTCCAATTGCGCTGATTTATTCGGTTGTATTGGGCTTAATCGGTTTTAGTATTTTATGGTTTGGAGTTAATGCATACGCTTTTCTTTTTGCGCTGATTGGTTTTGTCGTATATGTGGGCTTTTATAGCCTATGGACAAAGCGCACAACAATTCATCAAACCATTATTGGCAGTATTTCAGGCGCAAGCCCACCTGTCATTGGTTATACTGCGGTTGCAAACCAGTTTGACTTAGCTGCACTGCTGATCTTTCTAGGCTATGCACTTTGGCAAATGCCCCACTCCTGGGCAATTGCAATTTACCGCTTTGATGATTACAAAAATGCCAATATTCCAATTTTGCCAGTAGCGCGTTCCATACTGCGTACCAAAATTGAATCACTGATTTATGTCATGTTGTTTACTATTGCCATGAACGGACTGTTTGTATTTGGTTATGCAAACTGGCTGTATTTGGTTATTTTAAATGCGTTCTGCATCTATTGGTTGTATTTGGGCATTATTGGTTTTAAAGCAGAAAATGATCAATTATGGGCAAAACGCTTTTTCCTATTTTCGGTTATTTTAATTACTGTTGTGAGCCTATGTTTTAGCTTTACGGCAACTGCGCCAACCACGCAAATCATACTTTTTTAAAAGATAGAGTTCCGCTCTATCTTTTAATGGAGTACCTGCCCTCTTTTCACACGCTGTACTTTTCTAGAATTTTTTCATTTTCTTCAATAAAATTTTCAATACACTAACTTTATAAAAGTTAGCTACATACTATTATTCATTTATTTCATCCATTAAACCAATAGATTCTGCTAATAAACAAATCTCGCGATCATTACTCACACAAAGTCTTGTATTTACTTGGCAAAAGCACTAAAATTCACACTTCGCAATTTTGCGACACAACTTCGGTTGTGACTCCTTGCTTCAATCAATTAATGATTGGGGCTGCCTAAACCGTAAGGAGCTGACAATGCGTCACTACGAAATCGTACTATTGGTACATCCAGACCAAAGCGATCAAGTTGTGGGTATGGTAGAACGTTACCTAACTCACATCAAAGAAGCTGAAGGTCAAATCCACCGTCTTGAAGACTGGGGTCGTCGTCAATTGGCTTACCCAATCAACAAGATCCACAAAGCTCACTACATTCTTATGAATGTTGAGTGTGGTCAAACTACTCTTGATGAGCTAGAAGAATTGTTCCGTTACAACGATGCAATCATTCGTAGCCTTATCATCCGTCGTGAAAACGCTATCACTGAAGAGTCACTATTGGCTAAGAGTGCTGAAGAAAAACGTGCGCGTAAAGCTCAACGTGAAGAAGCACAACAAGCTAACCAAGACTCTGCTGAAGCTTAAGGAGAACATCAATGGCACGTTTTTACCGTCGTCGCAAGTTCTGCCGCTTTACAGCTGAGAACGTTACGTACATCGACTACAAAGATATCGATACACTAAAACAGTACATCACTGAAAATGGCAAGATTGTTCCTAGCCGTATTACAGGTACTAAAGCTCGTTACCAACGTCAATTAGCGCTTGCTATTAAACAAGCTCGCTACTTAGCGTTGATCCCTTACACTGACAATCATAAGTGAGGTTGAGCTGTGGATATTATCTTATTACAACGCATTAAGAACCTTGGTAAATTAGGCGATAAAGTTTCAGTTAAAGCTGGTTACGGCCGTAACTACTTAATCCCTCAAGGTAAAGCAGTTGCTGCTACTGAAGCGAACACTGCTGCTTTTGAAGCTCGTCGTGCTGAACTTGAGAAGCAAGAAGCTGAAATTTTAGCTGCTGCTCAAGCACGTGCTGACCAATTGAACGAAGTTAACATCGTAATCACTGCTAAAGCTGGTGATGAAGGTAAACTATTCGGTTCTATCGGTACTCGTGACATCGCAGACGCGTTAACGAATGCTGGTCTTGAAGTTGACCGTGCAGAAGTTCGTTTACCAAACGGTGCGCTTCGTCACACTGGTGAATTCAACATCGCAATCCAATTGCACCATGATGTTGTTGCTGAAGTTCTCGTTACTATCGTATCTGAGTAATTTTACGCAAAAAGAAAGAGCATGCTTAACGCATGCTCTTTTTTTGTCTTTCATATTTACCCCGCCTTTTCTAATTCGCATTTGACTTATCCTTCGCCAAAATCTACTCGCTTTTTTTTCTAGAGGGCGTATCATCGTGAAGTGGAAAGCAGCTTGAGTTTTAAGTTCTCTCCCCCATGTATTATTCAGCGATTTACTGTTTTAAAAATCAGGGATTTATATGTCACAGGCGAATGCCAGCGCAAAGCAACATACTACAAAGTCTGATCTAAAACCGAATGAGAACAGCCCCTTAAAAGAGTTCCGCACACCACCGCACAACCTAGCCATTGAGCAAGCTGTTTTAGCGGCATTAATGACTGTGGCCGAATCTTTTGAGCAAGTGGGTGATGTCTTACAAGAATCTGATTTTTATGCAACGCGCCACAAATATATTTTCCGTGCGATTGATTCTCTTTCTAAAGAAAACTCGCCTTATGATGCCGTATTGGTAAATGACTGGCTCATTAAACAGAATTTGCTTGAAGCCGCAGGTGGCGAAGAATACTTGATGCAACTCATGGCAGATTCACCTTCTAGTTTTTATAACCTAGAAACCTATGCCACGAAAATTAAAGAATTCTCTACTCTTAGAAATATGATTAAAGTTAGTTCTGAAATTTTACAAAATGCCTATGACACTAAAGGCCGTAGTGTCAGTGAAATTTTAGACTTAGCCGAAACTAATATTTTCCAGATTGCTGAACAACACAATAACAATGCCAAAGCGCAAGGCCCTAAAGCAATTTCCAGTGTTGTTGCCGATGTATTTGACAAGCTAGATGAGCTTTCCAAAATGGAAGGCAACATTACAGGCTTAACTACGGGCTTTGTAGAGTTAGACAATAAGACCTCAGGGATGCAAGCGGGTGACTTGATTATTGTTGCTGCACGTCCATCTATGGGTAAAACCACTTTTGCTATGAACTTGGTCGAAAGTGTCTTGTTCAATAATGACTTACCTGCCCTTGTGTACTCAATGGAAATGCCTGCTGATTCAATTGCGATGCGTTTGATTTCTGCTTACGGTAAAGTGCATCAAGGCAATTTACGTTCAGGTAAACTCAGTGGCGATGAATGGTCCAAAGTCACAGGTACGATTTTGCAACTGCAAGAAAAGCATTTGTATATTGATGACTCTTCTGCCCTACCACCAACGGAAGTTCGTGCACGTGCACGGCGTATAGCCAAACAACATGGCGGTAAAATCGGTTGTATCATGGTCGATTACTTACAATTAATGAAAGTCCCTGGCATGGGTGATAACCGTGTTGGTGAGATTTCAGAAATTTCACGTAGCTTAAAAGCTTTGGCCAAAGAAATGAACTGCCCTGTGATTGCTTTGTCGCAGTTGAACCGTTCTTTAGAAAATCGACCAAATAAACGCCCCGTGATGTCTGACTTACGTGAATCTGGTGCGATTGAGCAGGATGCTGACTTGATCATGTTTATTTACCGTGATGAAGTCTACAATAAAGAATCTAAAGAAGCAGGTACAGCCGAAATTATTATTGGTAAACAGCGTAACGGCCCAATTGGTACGGTACGTTTGGCATTTGAAGGCCAATACACCCGTTTTAGTAACTTATCCCCTGAGTATTATGCTCAGTACGATGATGAGGAATAATCCCCAGCATCATTATTTTCACAGACCCTGTAGGAGTATTTAGGGTGCGCCAAGCAACAGTTTATATTGACAGTCAGGCACTGCAATATAATTTAAACCGTGTCAAACAACTTGCCCCAACAGCGAAAATTGTCAGCATGGTCAAGGCCAATGCTTACGGACATGGTGTAAAAGACTGCTTAGCAGCCTTAAAAGACAGCGATGCCTTTGGTGTCGCTTGTGTGGAAGAAGCTTTAGAAATCCGTGAATTAGGATATACACAGCCCATTACCCTCATTGAAGGCGTTTTTGCCAAACATGAAATGCAGCAAGTCTTGGCACACAAACTTGAATGTGTGGTGCACCATCAAGCCCAGCTAGATTGGTTACTGCAGCACAAAGCCGATTATATTGCACAAGGCTTAAAGGTTTGGGTCAAACTCAACAGCGGTATGAATCGTTTAGGTTTCAAAATTCCAGAAATTATAGATGTAATTCAGATGCTGAAAGCTGAAGGGTTTACTTGTGTATTGACCATGCACTTTGCCAATGCCGATGGTGATCATGCATTAAATGATCAACAGGTCGCCCAATTTTTGCATGTCAAAGACAATTGCCATCCAATTTTAGCTTCATGCTGTAATTCTGCTGCAATCTATCGTTACCCTGAGTTGCATTTTGACTATGTACGCCCTGGCATCATGCTATATGGCGCAACGCCTTTTGCTGCCCACAATGTGCATGCTCTCGATTTAAAACCAGTGATGACGCTCAGTGCAGAAATTATTGCTCTGAATCAAATAGATGCTGGCGAGCATGTGGGCTACGGCTCAACCTTTACCGCAGAACAAAGCATGCAGATTGCCATTGTTTCAATTGGTTATGGCGATGGCTATCCACGCACATTTACGCAGCCGAATTTTGTGGCGATCGGCTCAAAACTTACACCTGTCCTTGGGCGTGTGTCTATGGACATGATTGCCATTGATGTGACTGGTTTAAATGTCGATTTAGGCACGCAAGTTGAGTTATGGGGCAAGCACCGTTTAGTAGATGATGTTGCTACAGCCAATGGTACGATTGGTTATGAACTCCTCTGTCGTTTAAGCCCACGTCCGCAACGTAAAACAACTGCACTTTAAATATTCTTTATATAGCTTTGTTAAATGGCATGTAGCTAGATCGCTACATGCCATTTCATTTTAATATGTCTATCTAAGTGAATAATTCAACTTTAAATCCATCCTCAACATTACAACGCACTTCAAGCACAACAACTATTAATTGCACATATTAAAAAATCTAAATCCAAATAATCTGCTCGCAGTATGTATTTTAACTGTCATATATCTACAACTTATAGCAAACCCTTATTTGCACCAGTTCTCTGAACTTTGCTGCGTCCTGCACGATGAATCAATAACTTCACTGTAGCTGCTTGTTCAAATCCTTACATGCTGCCGTTTCTTCCTCAAGATATTTCCAATATTTGTTTACTTTTGACTTTAAAGCATCATCAAACTGCAGTCTGTTCGCAATATAAAACGCTTAATTTCTAAACAAGAATAAAGAGGAAAAACTTCTTATTTTTTATAACCTTATTCTGCTTAGGAAAACAACATGTCTGAACAAAAAGTAGCTTTAGTGACGGGTGCATTAGGTGGTATTGGCAGTGAGATTTGCCGTCAACTGGTTACAGCAGGCTATAAAATTATCGCAACGGTTGTACCACGTGAAGAAGACCGCGAAAAACAATGGCTTCAAAGTGAAGGATTTCAAGACAGCGATGTACGCTTTGTCTTAACGGATTTAAATAACCACGAAGCGGCAACAGCAGCTATTCAAGAAGCAATTGCTGCTGAAGGTCGTGTCGATGTGCTGGTCAATAATGCAGGCATCACCCGTGATGCAACTTTTAAAAAGATGAGCTATGAACAGTGGTCACAAGTCATTGATACCAACTTAAAAACATTGTTCACAGTGACTCAGCCCGTGTTTAACAAAATGTTAGAACAAAAGTCGGGACGTATTGTCAATATCAGCTCAGTCAACGGTTTAAAAGGTCAGTTTGGACAAGCCAACTACTCTGCGACCAAAGCCGGCATTATCGGTTTTACCAAAGCCTTAGCTCAAGAAGGTGCACGTTCAAATATTTGTGTAAACGTGGTTGCGCCTGGCTATACCGCAACACCAATGGTTACTGCCATGCGTGAAGATGTGATTAAAAGCATTGAAGCACAAATTCCTCTACAACGTCTTGCTGCGCCAGCTGAAATTGCCGCTGCTGTTATGTACTTGGTCAGCGAGCACGGTGCGTACGTGACAGGCGAAACCTTATCGATTAATGGCGGTTTATACATGCACTAAACCGTGCAGCCCCTATTTTCATTTACAAGTTTATTTACTGGAGTTACACCATGCTATACGGCGACTTATTCTCAAATATGAATGCACAATACAAAAACGTATTTGAACCGTACACAAAATTCAACAGCTTAGTGGCTAAAAACTTTGCTGACTTAACCAACCTACAATTAGAAGCAGCACGCAACTATGCCAACATTGGTCTAGCGCAAATGTTTGCCAATAGTGAAGTTAAAGACATGCAAAGCATGGTGAATTGCACCACCAAGCAATTAGAAACCATGAACAAACTTAGTCAGCAAATGATTGAAGATGGCAAAAAGTTGGCAACACTAACGACTGAATTCAAATCGGAATTTGAAAAGTTAGTTAGCGAATCTATGCCTAACAATAAATAACACTGCTCTGAAAACCATGCGTTATCAGGACGAATGTTACGGGGAAGTGTGAAAATTTCCCCGTTTTAGTTTCAGCCCTGCACTCAATTTGATTGCTAAAAGCCATGTGCTATGGAGCGATGAAATGAACCCGAACTCATTTCAATTCAAAGAAAACATACTACAATTTTTTTCTGTACATGATGACATCTGGAAAAAATTACAAGAATTTTATTATGGGCAAAGCCCAATTAATGAGGCTTTGGCGCAGCTCAACAAAGAAGATATGTCTTTGTTCTTTGAAGCACTATCTAAAAACCCAGCTCGCATGATGGAAATGCAATGGAGCTGGTGGCAAGGTCAAATGCAAATCTACCAAAATGTGTTGATGCGCAGCGTGGCCAAAGATGTAGCACCATTTATTCAGCCTGAAAGTGGTGATCGTCGTTTTAACAGCCCATTATGGCAAGAACACCCAAATTTTGATCTGTTATCACAGTCTTATTTACTGTTTAGCCAGTTAGTGCAAAACATGGTAGATGTGGTCGAAGGCGTTCCAGACAAAGTTCGCTATCGCATTCACTTCTTTACCCGTCAAATGATCAATGCGTTATCTCCAAGTAACTTTCTGTGGACTAACCCAGAAGTGATTCAGCAAACCGTCGCTGAACAAGGTGAAAACTTAGTCCGCGGCATGCAGGTTTTCCATGATGATGTCATGAACAGCGGCAAGTATTTATCTATTCGTATGGTGAATAGCGACTCTTTCAGCTTGGGCAAAGATTTGGCGTATACCCCTGGTGCAGTCGTCTTTGAAAATGACTTTTTCCAATTATTGCAATATGAAGCAACTACTGAAAATGTATATCAAACCCCTATTCTAGTCGTACCACCGTTTATCAATAAATATTATGTGCTGGATTTACGCGAACAAAACTCTTTAGTGAACTGGTTGCGTCAGCAAGGTCATACGGTCTTTTTAATGTCTTGGTGTAACCCAAATGCCGAACAGAAAGAACTGACTTTTGCTGATCTCATTACACAAGGTGCAGTAGAAGCTTTGCGTGTAATTGAAGAAATTACCGGTGAAAAAGAGGCCAACTGCATTGGCTACTGTATTGGCGGTACGTTACTTGCTGCGACTCAAGCCTATTACGTAGCAAAACGCCTGAAAAATCACGTAAAGTCTGCGACCTATATGGCCACCATTATCGACTTTGAAAACCCAGGCAGCTTAGGTGTATTTATTAATGAGCCTGTGGTGAGTGGTTTGGAAAACCTGAACAATCAATTGGGTTATTTCGATGGTCGTCAGTTGGCAGTTACCTTCAGTTTACTGCGTGAAAATACGCTGTACTGGAATTACTACATCGAAAACTACTTAAAAGGTAAAGAACCTTCTGATTTTGATATTTTATATTGGAACAGCGATGGTACGAATATCCCTGCCAAAATTCATAATTTCTTATTGCGCAATTTGTATTTGAACAATGAATTGATTTCACCAAATGCCGTTAAGGTTAACGGTGTGGGCTTGAATCTATCTCGTGTAAAAACACCAAGCTTCTTTATTGCAACGCAGGAAGACCATATCGCACTTTGGGATACTTGTTTCCGTGGCGCAGATTACTTGGGTGGTGAATCTACCTTGGTTTTAGGTGAATCTGGACACGTAGCAGGTATTGTTAATCCTCCAAGCCGTAATAAATACGGTTGCTACACCAATGCTGCCAAGTTTGAAAATACCAAACAATGGCTAGATGGCGCAGAATATCACCCTGAATCTTGGTGGTTGCGCTGGCAGGCATGGGTCACACCGTACACTGGGGAACAAGTCCCTGCCCGCAGCTTGGGTAATGCGCAGTATCCAATCATTGAAGCGGCACCAGGTCGCTATGTTTTGGTAAATTTATTCTAATCGGTCATATAACAACAGCCATGCACATGCTATATATCATGTGCATCCACAGAAACATGAACACAAAATTTAAGGATATAAAATGAAAGATGTTGTGATTGTTGCAGCAAAACGTACTGCGATTGGTAGCTTTTTAGGTAGTCTTGCATCTTTATCTGCACCACAGTTGGGGCAAACAGCAATTCGTGCTGTTTTAGACAGTGCCAATGTAAAACCTGAACAAGTTGATCAGGTGATTATGGGCAACGTACTCACGACAGGCGTGGGACAAAACCCTACACGTCAGGCAGCAATTGCTGCTGGCATTCCAGCACAAGTGCCTGCATCTACCCTGAATGTAGTCTGTGGTTCAGGTTTGCGTGCGGTACATTTGGCAGCACAAGCCATTCAATGCGATGAAGCCGAGATTGTGGTCGCAGGTGGTCAAGAATCTATGTCACAAAGCGCACACTATATGCAGCTGCGTAATGGGCAAAAAATGGGTAATGCACAATTGGTAGACAGCATGGTGGCTGATGGTTTAACCGATGCCTATAACCAGTATCACATGGGTATTACCGCAGAAAATATTGTAGAAAAACTGGGTTTAAACCGTGAAGAGCAAGATCAACTTGCATTGACTTCACAACAACGTGCTGCGGCAGCTCAGGCAGCTGGCAAGTTTAAAGATGAAATTGCCGCAGTCAGCATTCCACAACGTAAAGGCGAGCCTGTCGTATTTGCTGAAGATGAATACATTAAAGCCAATACCAGCCTTGAAAGCCTAGCAAAACTACGCCCAGCCTTTAAAAAAGATGGCAGCGTAACCGCAGGTAATGCTTCAGGCATTAATGATGGAGCAGCAGCAGTACTGATGATGAGTGCAGACAAAGCGGCAGAATTAGGTCTTAAGCCATTGGCACGTATTAAAGGCTATGCCATGTCTGGTATTGAGCCTGAAATTATGGGGCTTGGTCCTGTTGAAGCAGTGAAGAAAACCCTCAACAAAGCAGGCTGGAGCTTAGATCAGGTTGATTTGATTGAAGCCAACGAAGCATTTGCTGCACAAGCTTTGGGTGTTGCTAAAGAATTAGGCTTAGACCTAGATAAAGTCAACGTCAATGGTGGTGCAATTGCATTGGGTCACCCAATTGGGGCTTCAGGCTGCCGTATTTTGGTGACTTTATTACATGAAATGCAACGCCGTGATGCTAAGAAAGGCATTGCAACCCTCTGTGTTGGGGGTGGTATGGGTGTTGCACTTGCAGTTGAACGTGACTAAGTACACCATTGCATCGAATCTTGAAACTTGATTAAGATTGACAATAAATTCAATACATAATGGGAGCTCAGGCTTCCATTATTTTTTTAGATGCATGCTGGAGTGAATAGCCACCGATTTTATCAACAAGTTCAAAGCAGGATGAATCGGTGCTTTAATCCACAGAAAGTAAATGCTGAATGTGGTCGCTAAAATGATAAAAATTCATGCTATCAGGTTGTTGTTTAAGTTGCTGCCATGCTTCAGCCAGTGATAGCCAACCTAAATCTTTGAGCAATTGCACAATAATTTCCACTTGCGCTACTGTCATGTCCTTAGATTGTTTAAGTCGGATTTGTCGATCTAACTCTTCCAATTTTTGCCCCAATTGAAAGAATAAAAAAATATTTTGCGGCTCAGCTTCTAGAACATCGTGGCAGTCTTGCACCACATCACAAATATAAGCAGCATTGTCACGGGCATTTCGAATGAGGCGTATCAATTCTGTATAGGCTTGAGGTGATAACACATCTGCTAAATTATGAATTTTTACGCTACTTTGCTGGAATTGCATGGCAAATGACGCGGGTTGCTCTTCATTTAAAATTAGCTCATTTAGAGATGCAGCATCAAAAGCAGGTAAACAAAAAGCATGTGCATAGCTTAAAGCAGCCGCATTTTGTTTAAAGGGAAATTGCTGACATAAATATTGAATACGGGTTAAATAGCGGGCTAACCAAAAAATTTCTCGTGCATCGCTGCTAGATAAATTCACGGTTGATTGTTCCTCCTTATTTCAAGTTAGGTTTTGTCCAAATTGTGTGCTTAATTAAACTACAGCACCATAAGGCAATACGTGTTTTTATTTACATAAACCCACCTCAAACACACAAGAAAAAGACTTGACCTTACTTAAAGCATACAGTTTAAGCTTGCTTATTAAAAAGCACCCTCTCAAATCACCCGAAATTCTGAGTTGTCTTGCATCAATCACATACTTTTTCACATAGTTTAATCTAATTTAAAATACGTTAATCCTCTGAACTCACTGCATAGATGCATGATCTGAATATGTACTGCACCGCCCTTTTTGAGTAAAAAACTTGCTAAACATTCTAAGTTTTCTTATTGTGTTAACACTCACGTTCTGACTCATTTAAAACGACCAAGCAAATACTGAATATGTCTATACAAGAAAAAGAAACATCGAATAGTTTATATCGCCAATGGCAAATTTTATCGCGACTCTCTACAGGTAAATGGATGGGTACGCGTGAATTACACGATGTCTTGCAACGTGAAGGCATTGACATCAGTTTGCGCACCATTCAGCGTGACTTAAACCAAATTTCGCAGCGCTTTCCTATTGAAAGTAACGGTACCGTGCCACAAGGTTGGCGTTGGCGATCAGATGCACCTATTCAAAGCTTGCCACACATGACCAGCTCACAAGCGGTCACCTTTATGATGGTCGAAGAACATTTAAAACACTTGTTGCCACCAAGTCTGATTGAAGAAATGAACCCTTGGTTTGATTTGGCACGGCGTAGTTTATCTACGCAAAATAATGTTCGCCAATGGATTAACCGTGTACGGATTGTGCCTGCAACACAACCCTTAATTCCACCACTGGTAGACCGTAATGCGCAGCAAGCAATTTATGAAGGCTTGCTACAAGACAAACAACTGGAATGTATTTACCAATCACGCAGCAGTTCAGGTGAAGAAAAAACCTATGTGCTAAATCCTTTGGCACTGGTACAAAAAGGCGCAGTCATTTATTTAATATGTACCCGCTTTGATAAAACAGATATTCAGACCTTTGCCCTGCATCGTTTTAAAGCCGCAAAAGTTTTAGATTCACGCGCATTACACCCTGTCAATTTTGATATTGATGCTTATATTGAATCTGGCGAACTGGGCTTCAGAGTCAATTTCAGCAAAGCCACAGAAAATATTCAGCTCAAACTGACCATGCAAAAAGCTGATGCAATTTACTTTGATGAAAGTCAGTTAAGTAAAGACCAGACCATTGAAACATTGGAAAATGGTGATGTATTGGTAACAGCCACTGTCCCTTTTACCTCGCAATTGGTTTGGTGGTTACGCAGCTTTGGTAAAAAGTTAATTCAAATTGAGCCTGCTGAAGTAGCGACTGCAGTGCATCAAAGCAATGAATGATAAACTGAGAAATAAAAAGGTCCCAAATACTGGGACCGATAGTTTTATATTTATTATTTAAATTTTGTTGTTAGAGCTGCTGATTTAAAATTTAGACCTAACTTGGCATTGCGTTTATTTAGCATGCCAATTCAGCCGTATTATAACGAATCTTTTTTAAAGTCATGTTTTACTCCTATCTATGTTGATAAAAGCCACTTTAACTGTTCTCGTCCCTGCCGTGAAATCATAATATTCGTAGTATAAATCTTTTATTTTCTTAAACTTAATTTCTACTTTACTTAGCATCTTTTTAAAATTTTAGCGCATAAAAAAAGCCCGCAATCTGCGAGCTTTCTTAACAGGCATATCAAATCTTAAGCAGATTTACGTCCCTGTGCATTTTTACGAATGGTGATCATCACCAATTGTACTGCTGCAGGTGTCACACCTGGAATACGACTGGCTTGCGCTAATGTTTCAGGCAAGACATGCTTCAACTTTAAGGTAATTTCACGTGACAAGCCTGACACAGCATCATAATCAAAATCGGCTGGAATTTTGGTTTCTTCCAGACGTTTTAACTGAGCCACATCTTCATGCTGACGGTCAATATAACCTGCATATTTCACTGCAATTTCAATTTGATCACCAACTTGTGCAGACACTTCTGAACCAGTCAATTCTGCAATTTGCGCAAAACTGATATTAGGACGTTTAAGCAGATCAATTGCAGAACATTCTTTAGATAAATCTGCACCAGTCATTTCTACAAATTTTTTACCCATTGGGTTGTTCGGTGCAGCCCACAAATGCTGTAAACGTCCTGTTTCACGCTCTACAGCTTCCATTTTTTCACAATAAGCCGCCCAACGGGTATCATCCACCAAACCAAGTTCACGACCAATTGGGGTTAAACGCTGATCTGCATTGTCCTCACGCAACATCAAACGATATTCCGCACGTGACGTAAACATGCGGTACGGTTCTTTAGTGCCTAATGTGATCAGGTCATCTACCAATACCCCGATATAGGCTTCGTCACGTTTTGGCGTCCATTGTTCCTGATCCCAAGCACGACGTGCCGCATTCAAACCTGCCAATACACCTTGCGCACCTGCTTCTTCATAACCGGTTGTACCGTTAATTTGTCCCGCAAAATACAGGTTATTAATGGCTTTGGTTTCTAAAGTAAATTTCAATGCTTGCGGGTTGAAGTAGTCATATTCAATCGCATAGCCTGGACGCAAAATGTGCGCATTTTCCATACCACGAATTGAACGTACCAATTCAAACTGCACATCAAACGGCAAAGAGGTTGAAATACCATTTGGATACAACTCATGTGTGTCTAAGCCTTCTGGCTCCAAAAACACCTGATGCGAGTCTTTGTCAGAAAAACGATGGATTTTATCTTCAATAGATGGGCAATAACGTGGGCCAACGCCTTCAATTACACCTGTATACATAGGTGAACGATCTAGGCCACCACGAATGATTTCGTGAGTACGCTCATTGGTATGGGTAATATAACAGTTCACTTGCTCTGGATGCATCGACACATCGCCCATGAATGACATGGTTGGTGATGGAAAATCACCTGGCTGTGGAATCATCACAGAAAAATCGACTGAACGTGCATCAATACGTGGTGGCGTACCTGTTTTTAAGCGCCCTACTGGCAAATTTAATTCGCGTAAACGTGCTGCTAAAGCAATTGATGGCGGATCGCCTGCACGACCACCACTAGATTTTTCCAAACCAATATGAATAACGCCACCTAAGAAGGTACCTGTAGTCAATACCACCGTTTTCGCATCAAAGCGAATGCCCATTTGGGTCACAACACCTTTTACGGTATCGCCTTCAACAATCAGGTCATCTGCAGCTTGCTGAAAAATATCTAAATTGGCTTGGTTTTCTAAAGTGCTACGAATAGCTGCTTTAAAACGAACACGGTCTGCTTGCGCACGTGTTGCACGAACCGCAGCACCTTTACGTGAGTTTAAAATACGGAATTGAATCCCGCTTTTATCGGCAGCCAAAGCCATTGCACCGCCCAAAGCATCAATCTCACGCACAAGATGCGATTTACCAATACCACCAATAGCAGGGTTACAGCTCATCTGCCCTAAAGTCTCAATGTTATGAGTTAACAGTAAGGTTTGACGACCCATACGTGCTGCTGCAAGCGCCGCTTCAGTGCCTGCATGACCGCCGCCAATAACAATGACATCGTAAACTTTAGGATAGTGCATAATGGTCAATGAGAGATATAAAAATAAAGACGGAATATTATAGCAAAACTTCAGGCATAAGTTGACAGATTCAGTCGATTTTATTGGCGACAAGGCACTATAGAATTAATACTTTGTAATCTAAATTTGCATTTTTACTGTATATAAAAACATTTAAACCCATCAATTAACCAGATCACCGTTGTTTTAATTTGCCTATTTTTTATCCTATTAAGCACAGGTATTAGAAACAAAGGGAAACATCATGAATAAGAAAATTTTACTGTCATCTATGCTTTGTGGTTTATTTATTAGTCCATTTGCAGTGCAGGCAAATGACAAGGTAGAAACCATCTACAATGCGCAAAAATTCCAGCAAGTCTGTAAGGGAAAAACTCAAGGTACAGCTGTAAGTTTTGCGCATCGTGGCATTATTTGGAATGGTACGTGCGAACCACAATTCTTTAGTTCATCTAAAGCAGTACAATTACAAGGCAACGAACCTGAGTTATACCGTGCCTGTATGGCAGATGCGCAGACCACTAGCATTACACTCAATGGCACAGAACTGAAAGGAAAATGTGCGCTCGGCTTTACGCCGCCACGCCCACAAGCGATGTAATTCAGCATAAAACAACCTAGTCTAAAATCTGCTGTCTAATAACAAGATCAGTAGCTTTTACCCCCCAAAGCAGTTGCTTAAAAATAAGTGACTGCTTTGTTTATTGCACAACATTAAAAAACAATTAAACTGCAAAAAGGATCACAAGAATAATGTCACGATAAAAGATAAAAGGATGTGCAATGGATTCCAGCTTTTTTACCTTTTTTCTACCGCTCACCCTAGCAGTCATGATGATGGGTTTAGGCTTACAACTCACGCCTAAGGACTTTATTCGTGTCAATCAATTTCCTAAAGTCATCTTTTTAACTTTATTTTCACAACTAGTAATTTTGCCTGTTCTGGCTTTTTTAATTTGTTTATTTCTAGAGCTCCCGCCATTATTGGCCATTGGTCTCATGTTGTTGGCCGCATCCCCTGGCGGTCCAACTGCGAATCTCTTTAGCTACGTTTATAAAGGTGATGTTGCTTTAAACATTACCCTAACAGCCATGAACTCAGTAATGGCCACATTTACACTACCTTTTATTGTGAATCTATCTTTTCTATATTTTATGACTGACCAACAACAAATTGGTCTGCCGATTGAAAAAATGGCGCAAGTGTTTTTATTGATTATTGTGCCTGTTTGTGTAGGCATGGCCGTGCGTAATGCCATGCCACAAATTGCGACACACTTGGGCAAACCGATGCGTTTAATGTCCATTTACTTTATTTTTGCCCTGTTTTTTTATGCGTTGTTTCGTGAACGCGCCAACGTCTTTGACTATTTCAGCGCAATTGGTATTGCCACCGCATTATTTTGCTTTTTAAGTTTATTAATTGGGTATTTGGTTCCTTATTTGTCGGGGGTTCCAGACCAGCAGGCTCGCTCTTGCTGTTTTGAAATAGGTATTCATAACACCGCCGTTTCACTCACCATTGCCCTATCGGTTTTACAAAGCACAGAAATTGCCATTCCTTCTGCGATTTACACGATTTTTATGTATATGTTCAGCTTTATGTTAGGCAATATGATGGCAAGACAGTCAGCCAAACACAGCCTAGCTTTAGAGCAAGGACAAAAATTTAGCCACAAAAAAAATGCAGTCTAGCAAGGGCAATATCGCACTAATATTTTAAATCAAACAAAAACAGAGATGTCTTAGATTAACAAGGAGTGTTTATGGATTCAGGATTAATCACAATATTTTTACCACTCGCTCTAGCTGTTGTCATGGCTGGACTGGGTTTAGAACTCACTCCGAATGATTTTAAACGGGTCAGCAAACACCCTAAAGCAGTATTGGTGGCTTTATTTTGTCAATTGGTACTCTTAACAGCCATTGCCTTTGTTATTTGTAAACTACTCAATTTACCACCGCTGCTCGCTGTAGGTTTAATGCTACTTGCTGCATCGCCAGGTGGCCCAACGGCAAATCTATTTAGTTATTTATATAAAGGTGATATAGCCTTAAATATCACACTCACTGCAGTAAATTCGGTCATTGCCGCCTTTACCTTGCCACTCATCGTCAATTTTGCAATTCAGCACTTTATGCAAGATGGGCAACACGTCGGTTTACAGTTTGCCAAAGTATTACAAGTCTTTCTCATTATTATTGTGCCAGTCACGATTGGTATGCTAGTCAGACATTTCAGTCCACAGATTGCAGATCGACTCAATAAGCCTGTGCGTATTTTTGCCGTGGTTTTTCTGATTGTGATTATCATTGGAGCAATTGCCAAAGAGCGCCATAATATTATGCTATATCTAGCCGATGTCGGACTTGCAACTGCCCTATTCTGTGCCTGCAGCTTATTGATTGGTTATTTTGTACCACGTTTCTTTAGGGTAAATAGTCAGCAAGCTCGCGCCTGTGCATTTGAAATTGGCATTCACAACAGTACCCTTGCCATGACGATTGCACTTACCGTGATGGCAAGCTCCACGATTGCAATGCCTGCTGCGGTCTATTCGATCTTTATGTATATCTTTGCGGCCATTTTGGGCACTTTGCTCAATAAGTTTGTCCCGACACCCGCAGCAGAAACATCGGCATCTTAACCCAGACTAGAGACTATTTATTACAACCCCAAACCCGTATTGTGTTTGGGGTTTTATTTTTTGGCTATGATTTTTGCATATTCATGGTCAAAAAAAAGAAACTAACTCAGCGAACTATTCCCGCTCGTTTCCCAAACAACAGCAGGCTAGCTGAATAAAAAATAGCGGCAATTGCCTGAGTTCAGTTACAATAGTGCTTTCGCATAGAATTTTAGGTTATATCCGTGAAGTGGTTACAAATACATATTACTGTTGATCAAGCACAAGTTGATTTTACTGAAACGCTACTCAGTTCTTTGGGTGCGGTAAGTGTCACATTAGATGATGCAGAAAATCAGGACTTGCTTGAACCACTTCCGGGTGAAACACCGCTTTGGAATAAAGTGATTGTGACAGGCATCTATGCACAAGATGAAGGTGAAGAAATTGATGTTACCGCTCTGGAAACATTTATTCGCACTCAAATGCCAGATGCTCCTTTACGCAGTGAGTTTTTGGAAGACCAAGTCTGGGAACGCTCTTGGATGGATTATTATGAACCTATCCAAATTGCTGATAAATTCTGGATTGTGCCTGAATGGCTTGAGCCACCTGAAGCAGATGCAGTAAATATTAAACTGGATCCAGGTTTAGCCTTTGGTACAGGCAACCATGCCAGTACCTTCCTATGCCTACAGTGGTTAGGCAAAACAGACGTAAAAGATAAAGTCGTGATTGATTATGGTTGCGGCTCAGGCATTTTAGGGGTCGCTGCTTTATTGCTTGGTGCGAAAAAAGTCTATGCAACCGATATTGACCCACAAGCAGTTTTGGCAACCAAACAAAATGCTGAACTGAATGGCGTACTTGAAAACTTGTACGTGGGCTTGCCTGAAGAGTTTAATCAGACTATTGCTCAGGAAAAAGCTGACGTATTGGTTGCCAATATTTTAGCTGGGCCGTTAATGATGCTTGCGCCAGAGTTTGCAACTTTAATTAAATCTGAGGGAGAGTTCGCACTTGCAGGTGTAATTGAAGAGCAAGTTGCTGAAGTTTCTAGTGTTTATTCTGAATTTTTTGATATAGTACAGGTCGAAAAACGCGAAGAAAACTGGTGCAGAATTTCTGGGAAACGCCACCCTAACTAACTACATTTTTTGAATTATGAGCGACAAGCAAACCAAGTGCCCTGAATGCCAAACTGTCTATAAAGTTTCTGTTGCGCAACTGACCGTTGCGCAAGGCATGGTTTGCTGTCCAAAATGTTCTAACAACTTTAATGCGCTTTCACATTTGGTGCAGGCGCATAAACAAGAAGTTAGTTCACGCTCTAATCTACAACGCATACAAAACCGTAGTTTAATTCCTGTAACTGAACAAATTCCGCAAGAACAGAACATTTTGGACATTTTCCAGCGTAAGGTGGAACACTCCAATATTGATCTGAAAACCTATTTAAATAATCTAAACTATTTCAGCACAGAGCCAATTGGCACTATTCCTGCCATGAATTTGTCTATTCAAGACATTGAACAGGAAAAAAAGCACAGTAATGGCTACTATTTGCTGTGGGGCATTATCAACACATTGCTAATTGGTTTGCTAGTCTTCCAGATTTTATGGTTTAACCCGAAATTCCTGAACAGTAGTCCTGCGCTGAATTCTGTATTCACACAGGTATGTCAGGTATTTAAATGTCAAAGCCTAGAAGAACGCTACAGTTTAGTTTCTATCAACCGTGTTCGTGTAAAACGTATTGACCGACTGAATACGCAATTTACAGGCGAGCTGATTAATTATCACGATAAAAGCTTGGCATTGCCTAATATTAAAGTCACCCTAAAAGAAAACCAGAGAACTTTATCGACTTATATTTATTCTCCACAGGAGTATTTGGTCGAAAGTCTTTCGAGTATTCAACGTATTCCTAAAAATAGTCCTTTTAAGTTTGACATTTTGGTTCCAGTGGCACGAAACAGCTTCGATACCTATAGTTTAGAAATTATCAAGCCTTAATCGACAAAAAAAAGTAGAAAAAATTGCGAAAAAAATTAAAAAAATTGCAGTTTTCTTGCTCACTTTTTCTCATACAATGGTATCATACGCGCCACGAAAGCTTTGTGCTGCAAACTCCTCGCAAAATTCACAACAAATATAGTTCTGCCTAATGCGCTTTATTTTTTATATTGCGTACTGTGTAGATTTTTTTGTTTTGATTTTGGTCTGTAACAATTATTAATGTATTGTTACGCTTAAATTTCGACCAAGCGCTCGAGTTGTGGCAAGCTAAATGTTCCAGTTTTAGAGCTTACCGTTTTAGGATCTAAAACGGAGTTCATTTATTTATAGACCACATTGATATATCACTTTATCCAAGTGATATCTGATTTTCGGATTAATTCGCATGAATAGCAAATCTCCTATTTTTACTGCACAATCTGATGTTGCTTTACGTATTCACGTAGATCGCGCAGTTCGCCATTATTTTGCACAATTGCAAGGTGAACAACCTTCTCAGGTGTATGACATGGTGTTAGCAGAAATGGAGAAACCTCTTTTATCTGTTGTTCTTGAATACACTCGCGGTAACCAAACACGTGCTGCTGAAATTCTTGGACTAAACCGTGGTACTTTACGTAAAAAGTTAAAAGCTCACGGTTTAATGAGTGAATAAGTGATAAAATGCTTGCGGCCTCCGCAGGCATTTTTTTTACCTGCATTTTGCTACTTTGTTTTAATCTGTAATTGAAAACTGTGACGAAGATCATGACTATTAAACGCGCTTTAATCTCTGTTTCTGACAAAACAGGTATTGTTGAATTTGCACAAGACCTTGCTGCACTTGGGGTAGAAATTTTATCTACTGGCGGTACTTATAAGTTGCTTAAAGACAACAACATCGCTGTTGTAGAGGTGTCAGAGCATACTGGTTTCCCAGAAATGATGGATGGTCGTGTAAAAACGTTACACCCAAAAATTCATGGTGGTATTTTGGCTCGTCGTGGTCTAGACGAAGCGGTTATGGCAGAACACAATATTGATGCCATCGACCTTGTTGTTGTTAACCTTTACCCATTTGCAGCAACGGTTGCTAAACCAAACTGTTCACTTGCTGATGCAATTGAGAACATTGACATTGGTGGTCCAACCATGGTTCGTGCTGCAGCGAAAAACCATGCTTCTGTGGGTATTGTGGTTAATGCATCTGACTATGCGACTGTCATTACAGAAATGAAAAACAGCGGTGCTTTATCTTACGAAACTCGTTTTGATTTAGCTGTTAAAGCGTTTGAACACACTGCACAATATGATGGCATGATCGCATCTTACTTAGGCGCACGTGTAGGTAAAGAAGAAGGTACTGCAGATCAGTTTGCACGTACGTTCAACACGCAATTAAACAAAGCGCAAGATTTGCGTTACGGCGAAAACCCTCATCAGTCTGCTGCATTCTATGTAGACCCTGCTGCAACTGAAGCTTCTGTTTCAACTGCGAAACAGTTACAAGGCAAAGAATTATCGTATAACAACATTGCAGATACTGACGCTGCACTTGAATGTGTGAAATCATTTGCAAAACCTGCTTGTGTAATCGTAAAACACGCAAACCCATGTGGTGTTGCTGTGTCTTTAGAGGGTATTCAAGCTGCTTATGATCTTGCTTATGCAACGGATCCAGAATCTGCATTTGGTGGCATCATTGCATTTAACCGTGAGTTAGATGTTGCAACTGCACAAGCGATTGTAGACCGTCAATTCGTTGAAGTGATCATTGCGCCAAGTATTGCAGATGGCGTACTTGAAGTGACTGGCGCGAAGAAAAACGTACGTGTACTTGTTTGTGGTGAGCTTCCTGCAATTGATGCTCGTGCACCGCAAATGGATTACAAACGTGTTAACGGCGGTTTATTGGTTCAAGACCAAGACTTGGGCATGATCACTAAAGATGACTTAAAAGTCGTGACCAAACGTGCGCCAACTGAACAAGAAATTGATGACATGATCTTTGCTTGGAAAGTTGCAAAATACGTGAAATCAAATGCAATTGTTTATGCGAAAAACCGTCAAACGATTGGTGTAGGTGCAGGTCAAATGAGCCGTGTAAACTCTGCACGTATTGCTGCGATCAAAGCTGAACATGCAGGTTTAGTGGTTGAAGGTGCTGTTATGGCATCTGATGCGTTCTTCCCATTCCGTGATGGTATTGATAACGCTGCTAAAGCGGGTATCAAATGCATCATTCAACCAGGTGGTTCAATGCGTGACGAAGAAACTATTGCAGCAGCAGATGAAGCTGGTATCGCAATGGTATTCACAGGTATGCGTCATTTCCGTCACTAATTTTTAGACGATCCTCCCTAGCCCTCCTTTATTTATAAAGGAGGGTTTTCTATATTATTGTAGAACGATGGGAGTTCCCCTTATACAAGGGGGATTAATTTTTAAGGATTTTAATAAATGAACATTTTAGTTTTAGGTAGTGGCGGTCGTGAACATGCATTGGCATGGAAAATCGCACAAGATGAAAAAGTTGCTAAAGTCTTTGTTGCACCAGGCAACGCAGGAACTGCAACTGAAAACAAATGCGAAAATGTGGCGTTAGACATTCAAAATAACCCTGCCATTATCGAATTTGCCAAAAATAATGCAGTCGATTTAATTATTGTTGGCCCTGAAGCGCCATTGGTGAATGGTGTAGTAGACGCTTGCCGTGAAGCAGGCTTAAAAATTTGGGGTCCAACCCAGTTTGCGGCACAGCTTGAAGGTTCAAAAGCCTTTGCTAAACACTTCCTAAAACGTCATAACATTCCAACTGCATTCTATGACGTATTCACTGAAGTAGATGCTGCCAAAGCTTATGTAGAACAAAATGGTGCGCCAATTGTCATCAAGGCGGATGGTCTTGCTGCAGGTAAAGGCGTGATCGTTGCGATGACTAATCAAGAAGCTTTTGATGCCATTGACGATATGTTGGCAGGCAACAAGTTTGGTGATGCAGGTTCACGTGTTGTGATTGAACAGTTCTTGGATGGGGAAGAAGCGTCTTTCATTTGTATGATTGATGGCAACAACATCTTGCCAATGGCAACATCGCAAGACCATAAACGTATTTTTGAAGGTGACCAAGGGCCAAATACTGGCGGTATGGGTGCCTACTCTCCTGCGCCTGTAGTGACTGCAGACGTATTTGAAAAAGTCATGCAAGAAATCATGCGTCCAACTGTAGACGGCATGAAAGCAGATGGCCATGACTATACAGGTTTCTTGTATGCAGGCTTGATGATTGATGCAACGGGTCAGCCACGTGTGATTGAATTCAACTGCCGTTTTGGTGACCCAGAAACACAACCTATTATGATGCGCTTAAAATCATCTTTAGTAGATTTAGTCGAGGCAGGTATCGCAGGTAACTTGCCTGCAGAAGCAAACTGGGATGAACGCAAAACTGTTGGTATTGTGTTAGCAACTGCAGGCTACCCAGAAACTTCAGGCAAAGGTGATGTCATTTCTGGTTTAGATACACAAATGGCCGATGCGAAAGTGTTCCATGCAGGTACAGCAAGCAATGCCAATGGCGAGATTGTGACCAATGGTGGTCGTGTACTGTGTGTGACAGCATTGGGTAACAGCATTGGTGAAGCTCAAGCCAAAGCGCTTGAACTGTGTGAAAAAGTGACCTTTGATGGCGTGCAATATCGTAAAGATATTGGTTATCGTGCCATTGCGCGTGAAAATGCTTAATATTTTTAGTTTAAATTTAAGTCCATAAAAAAGCTCGTCACAGAACGGGCTTTTTTATGGTCAACATTTTGACCTGAATCTGAATGGACTGCTCTAACCTACATCCCACTGCAATTTTTAATCTTTATATTGCAGAATAAATGCTAAAGAATCTAAATTATTTAAACACTTGTTCAAATCCACCATCTTTACAGAATATATTTATTAATAAGAACTTATTTTGACTAAATTGCTTTCTTTTGTAAAAACAGTGATATGCATTACAGACTCTCCCCTATATAGAATTATTTTTTATTGTTATCATGTTGCAAATTTTTGAAAAGCCGCAAAGCTTCCTTATCGCCTCGTATTTGATGAATGCGGCAGATTGGACGAATCGATTTTCAATACACAGACATTTCATACAGATTTAGAGGTTTGGTATAAATTGCATACAACTGTATTAAATGCAATTTAACTACCTCCACAATGGCAAGTTTTAGGCATTCGCTCAAGCTTGCTTAGGATATATTCATGAAAAAGTTCCTTGGTCTTGTACTTGGTCTTTCAGTCGGCTTGGCGGGCTGTGGCAAACAAGAAGCGCCTGCGACTGACGCAGCACAAAAAGATGCATCAGCATTGCAAACCGTTACTATGGCTTCTACTGGTTCAGACGCAGATATCTGGCGTTTTATTGCAGACTTGCCTGAAACTAAAGCTGCAGGTATTCAACTTGAAGTGAAAAACTTCACAGACTACGTGTCTATGAACACAGCGGTTGCCAATAAAGAAATTGATCTAAACGCATTCCAATCTTATGCCTATATGGTTGCGTTTAATGCCAACAACAAAGATCAGATTGCACCTGTTGCCACTACTTATTTAGAGCCAATGGGCATTTACTCAAGCAAAGTCAAAAAAGTGGAAGCATTCCAAAACGGTGCAACCATTGCCATTCCAAATGACGGTGCCAATGAGTCACGTGCTTTGCTTTTACTTCAATCTGCAGGCTTGGTTAAGCTGAAAGATGGTTTTGACTATGTGCAAGGTACACCTGCGGACATTATTGAAAACACCAAGCAAATTAAAATCAAACCTATTCAAATGGCAACTGCTGTACGTGTAAAAGACGAAGTTGATGCAATTGTTTTGGGCAATACCCTTGCAATGGAAGGTGGCTTAAACGTATTAAAAGACTCTATTTATTATGAGCCAATTGACCAAAGCACAAAAATGAATGTCAATATTATAGCGACTGCTGCAGAGCGTCAAAATGACCCTGTGCTACAAAAAGTTGGTGCGCTTTACCATACCGCAGCAGTGCAACAATATATTGATCAAAACTTTGGCGGCACCAAAGTGGATGTGAACAAGCCGGTCAGCTATTTCACTGAAACAGCAAAATAGTAATATAATGCGCTAAACAAAACAGGCAAAGCGAACTTTGCCTGTTTTTTCATTTATGGACAGTTTTTGACGATATGATTGAATTTAAAAATATTTCAAAGCACTATCAGCTCAAAGGTCAAACTTTACGTGCATTGGATCAGATTAATTTACAGATTCCGGCAGGCAGTATTTTTGGCATTATTGGTTATAGTGGTGCAGGTAAAAGCACTTTAATCCGCTTGATTAATTTGTTGGAACGTCCGAACGCAGGGCAAGTCATCATTCATCAAAAAGATTTTACTGCGCTGAATGCACGTGAATTACGTCAAGAACGTGCCCATATTGGGATGATTTTTCAGCACTTCAATTTATTGCAGACTAAAACTGTGGCCGCCAATATTGAAATGCCGATGAAACTTCTCGGCTGGAGCAAAGCCGAACGTGAAAAACGTTTAAATGAATTGCTCGATTTTATTGATTTAAAACATAAAAAAGACGCTTTCCCCGATGAGCTTTCAGGTGGGCAAAAACAACGTGTTGGCATTGCCCGTGCCCTAGCCAATCATCCTAAAATATTGCTTTGTGATGAAGCGACTTCTGCCCTTGATCCGCAAACCACTAAATCGGTGTTGGAACTACTTAAAAAAATTAATCAGGAACAAGGCATTACCATTGTAATGGTGACCCACGAAATGGATGTGATTGAGTCTGTTTGTGATTATGTGGCGGTGATGGAACAAGGCAAAGTGATTGAAACAGGTTCAACACTGGAAATTTTTAGTCAGCCGCAACATCCAACCACCAAAAGTTTTATTCAAACAGTTTTACAGCAACAATTACCAGTTAATATTCTGCATAACCTTGAAAACCAAAATCAGCACAGTATTTATTGCCTGAAGTTTTTAGGTAAATCTGCTCAAGAAACCGTAATTCAGGCCGTCATTAAACAGTTTGATATTAGCCTGAATATCCTGTTTGCCAACATGACTGAAATAGATGGCGCAGTGATTGGGCAAATGTTTATTCAATTATTGGGCGATGCTGCAGAAATTCAGCATGCTATTGCCTTCTTGGAAAGTAGCGGTGTACAGGTTGAGCAGTCAGGAGTACAAGCATGAGAGATTTAATTGTGCAGTGGCTGACTTCGCTGACTGCTCCATTTTGGAAAAGCTCATTATCCATTAACCAGTTTGTTACAGCTTTGCAAGAAACCTTTCACATGGTGTTCTTTGCCATGTTGTTTGGTTGTATTTGGGGTTTTATTCAGGGCATTACCCTTTTGGTCACTCGTCCAACAGGAATTTTACCTAACCGTGTGATTTATCATGGCCTCAATCCCATTGTAAACGCACTACGCTCTCTGCCATTTATTATTTTGTTGATTGCGGTCATTCCCTTAACCAAGCTCTTGGTTGGTACATCTATTGGAACTTGGGCAGCGATTGTACCGCTAACGATTTATGTCGGCCCATATATTGGTCGTTTGGTGGAAACTTCATTACTTGAAGTCAATGAAGGAATTGTCGAATCTGCACAGGCGATGGGTGCAACACCATTACAAATCATCTTCAAATTTATTTTACCCGAAGCACGCAGCTCACTCATTTTAAACTTGACCACAGCCACCATTAGCTTGATTGGCGCAACTGCCATGGCGGGTGCTGTCGGTGCAGGCGGTATTGGTGACCTTGCCATCTCCTACGGTTATCAGCGTTTTGACAGTAGTGTTGTCATGCTAACGGTGGTGGTGTTATTAATTTTAGTGCAGTTGGTGCAAAGTTTAGGTGACTGGTTATCTAAGCTGAGATAAAACAATCATCACTCAATTGCGTATGACTTAACCTGTTCACCCTACTCGATGAAACGGCAAAAGTTAGCGTATAAAATTAAAATTGTGTTAGCGGTTGAAGATCACTTCAGCACAGAAAAACACTGCGGCATGTTTTGTCTTGAGCAGAGCATGCTAAACTAACCCGTGATTTTTTAAGGGACTGATTCATGCGCTTTGTTCATTTAGGTATACATACAGAATTTTCGATTACCGAGTCGATTGTACGCGTACCTGACTTGATTAAAGCCGCAGTCAATGAAGAAATGCCAGCCTTGGCATTGACCGATTTATCCAACTTACATGCTGCCGTAAAATTTTATGGCAAATGCTTAGGACAAGGCATCAAACCAATTTTAGGTTCCGTGCTGCGTTTAAATGATGCCGATCATCGTGTGACCTTATTGTCAATGACCAATCACGGTTGGCGCAATCTGACTGAACTGGTTTCTCGTGGCTATATTGAAGGCCAGCAGCTCAATATTCCCTGTGTGAATAAAACATGGATATTAGAACAAGCCGATGATCTGATTGTATTGCTGGGTATTCAAAGTGATGTCGGCAAAATGCTGATCACCTCCAATCCGCAAAAAGCAGAACCCTTGCTTGAAGAATGGATTGAAAAATTTGGCAATCGGGTTTATTTAGCCCTGACCCGTACAGATCGCCCTGATGAAGACACCTTTATTGCCGAAGCAGTTAAATTAGCTAAAAAATATAATATTGGCGTGGTAGCACATAACGATGTGCATTTTATTCGCCGTGAAGATTATGAAGCGCATGAAGCGCGCGTCTGCATCGCCGATGGTTATGTCTTAGGGGACAACCGTCGTCCAAAAACTTACAGTCCTGAGCAATATTTTAAAACTGCCGAAGAAATGACGGCGCTGTTTTCTGACATTCCAAGTGCTATTGAAAACAGCTATCACATTGCCAAACGCTGTAATGTCACGCTGCAATTGGGTAAATACTTCCTTCCAGATTATCCAATTCCAGAAGGACACACCATTGATACCTACTTTGCACACTTGTCCAAGCAAGGTTTGGAAGAACGTCTAAATGTGCTTTATCCTGTTGCACAGCGTGACGAAGATTGGGCAGAAATTCGCAAACCTTATGATGAGCGAATTGAATACGAAATTAATATTATTAACTCGATGGGCTTCCCGGGTTACTTCCTGATTGTTATGGACTTTATTCAGTGGTCTAAAAACAACGGTGTACCTGTTGGCCCGGGCCGTGGTTCGGGTGCAGGTTCATTGGTTGCCTACAGCTTAAAAATTACCGACTTAGACCCACTGCGCTATGAACTATTATTTGAACGTTTCTTAAACCCAGAACGCGTATCTATGCCCGACTTTGACGTCGATTTCTGTATTGCAGGACGCGATAAAGTCATTGACTACGTAGCTCGCACCTATGGACGTGATGCAGTATCGCAAATTGCCACTTTCGGTACCATGGCAGCCAAAGGTGCAATTCGAGATGTCGCACGAGTTTTGGGTAAGTCTTATGGCTTGGCAGACCGTATTTCCAAACTGATTCCAACCAAACCCTTAGGACTCAGCCTAGAAGAATCAATTGAAGCCGAACCCCAACTTAAAGATGTAGTCACCAACCCGTCTAACCCTGACTATGATGATGCCTCTGAAATTTGGGAAATGGCCCTAAAGCTTGAAGGCATAACCCGAAATACAGGTAAACACGCGGGTGGCGTGGTCATTGCACCCACTAAAATCACCGACTTTTCTGCAGTCATGTGTGATGCCGATGGTACCGCACGTGTTGCGCAATACGATAAAGACGATGTCGAATCGGCAGGTTTGGTCAAGTTCGACTTCTTGGGCTTACGTAACCTGACTGTTATTGAAGATGCGGTACAAAATATTAATAAACGCATCAAAGCCGATACACCGCTAGATATTGCTCATATTCCACTGGATGATAAAGACGCCTATTTAGTCTTTGCCAATGCCAATACGACTGCAGTATTCCAGTTTGAATCCGTGGGCATGAAAAAGATGCTGAAAGAAGCACGCCCAAGTAAATTTGAAGAAATTATTGCTTTCGTGTCATTGTATCGTCCAGGCCCAATGGATCTAATTCCAGACTTTATTCACCGTATGCATGGTGGCGAGTTTGAATATCTACATCCTTTGCTAGAAGGTGTGCTTGAGCCGACCTACGGTATTATGGTCTATCAGGAACAGGTCATGCAGGCAGCACAATATTGTGCAGGCTATACACTCGGTGGTGCAGACTTACTACGTCGCGCCATGGGTAAGAAAAAACCTGAAGAAATGGTGAAACAGCGCCAAATCTTTATTGAAGGTGCTGAGAAAAAAGACATTGATGCCGCCACAGCCAACCATATTTTCGACTATATGGAAAAATTCGCTGGCTATGGTTTTAACAAATCACACGCAGCTGCCTATGCCTTGGTGGCATATCAGACTGCATGGCTCAAAGCACACTACCCTGCTGAATTCTTGGCAGCGGTCATGTCATCGGAAATGCAAAACACCGATAACGTGGTGTTCTTGATTGATGATTGCCGCCACAATGGCTTAGAAGTGTTACCGCCTTCAGTGAATATGTCTTTGTATCATTTCCACGCAAGCGATGAACGTACCATTGTCTATGGACTTGGTGCGATTAAAGGCGTGGGTGAACAGGCCATGCAATCTGTGATTGATTCACGCCAAAAAGAAGGACCATATCGCGACTTATTCGATTTCTGCCATCGTATTGATTTGAAAAAAATCAATAAACGGACTTTAGAAGCTTTAATTCGTGCGGGAGCTTTAGACTGTTTAGGCATCGAACGTTCTAGTTTAATGGCACAATTGCCAGAGGCAGTACAAGCAGCAGAACAAGCCCGCTCTAACCGTGAAACAGGCATTATGGACCTGTTTGGTGAGGTTGAAGAAGTACAGCGTAAACCTGCCAAACCTGTGAAGCCATGGTCAGATGAAGTACGGCTCAAGGGTGAAAAAGACACTTTAGGTTTATACCTGACAGGCCACCCGATAGATGTTTATCGCAATGAACTCAAAGCCTTTATACCTAGTAAGATTAATGAACTAACCCCAACCCGACGTGGTGTGACCACCGTCTTTGCAGGTCTAGTGGTGGATGTTGCTAACTTCCCAAATCGGATGGTGGTCACTTTAGATGACGGTACCGCACGTATAGAAGTCTCTGCCAACCATGAGCGTTTCCAACGTTTTAAAGACATCGTGCAAACTGAAAAAGTGGTGGTGATTGAAGGCGAAATTTACGAACGCGAAGGTTTTGACCGCCCTATGGGTCGGTTAACCAAAGCCTTTAGCTTAAATGAAATTCGTCAAAAACGTGCCAACAGTATTCAGATTCATTTACATACAGAACATTTAAGCAAGACCCTGAGTCAAGACTTACAAACAATGTTGCTGCCTTATTGTAATGTAGATTTATGCACCCATATTCCAGTCATTTTGCATCTAGATTATGCCTATGCTCAAGCTGAATTGCATTTGGGTATTCAGTGGAAAGTTGCCCCTTTAGATGAAGCCTTAGTCAAACTACGTGATTATTTTGGCAAGGAAAACCTGCATATTGAATATCAGGTGAAATCGAAGGCAGCCCGAGTCGCAGAAGTTGCTAAACCTGCAAATATTGCACCGCCGCCTGCGGACATGAGCATGGACGATGCACTAGATTTATATAATGCAGAAGCTGATCAATATTCTTAAAAATTTAACCCATTTGGATTTGTTATGAGTCAAGTTGACAATGCCGCTGTTGCCGCACATCTCTCCCACGTGCGAATTGTCATGGTAAACACCACCTTGCCTGCCAATATTGGCAGCGCCTTACGTGCCATGAAAACCATGGGGCTATGTAAATTAGTTTTGGTTTCGCCTAAAACCTATCCACATCCAGATATTGACGCTTTAGCCGCAGGTGCAACCGACCTAATTGAGCAGATTGAAGTGGTGGAAACACTTGAAGATGCCATTGCAAATTGTCATCTGGTTTTTGGTACCAGCGCACGTAGCCGTACAATTCCTTGGCCATTGCTAGATGCACGACCTGCCGCAGAAAAATCGTTAAATGCTGTGGCACAGCATGGGCAAAATGTCGCGATTATTTTTGGCCGTGAAGACCGTGGTTTAACCAATGAAGAACTGGCTTTGGCCAATTATCATGTCACTATTCCTGTCAATGAGGAATATGGCGTGCTAAATGTCGCTCAAGCCATTCAGGTCATTTGCTACGAAATGCGTATGGCAGCCATGGATATTGTGGGCAAAGTTGCCGATCCTACTGCAACGATGCAAGTAACAGATTCTGAAGCCATGCAATGGGATGAGCCTTTGGTGAATCACGAACAAATGCAGCAGTTCTATCCACATTTAGAAAAAATGCTGGCAGAAATTGAATTTATGGATCCAAAAAATCCACGATTATTGCCTTTACGCTTGCGTCGGCTTTTCGGACGTATACAATTAGATCGTATGGAATACCATTTACTTCGCGGTATTTTTAGCCGCGTACAAGCAATGAATAACGGTTCATGGAAAAAATCTACATCAACACAGGACGAGGATCAAACTAATGCTTAAACAGCTCAAAGAAGACATTCAAGCTGTCTTCGCGCGCGATCCTGCTGCTCGAAATACACTTGAAGTCTTAACCACCTACCCAGGCATTCATGCATTGCTCATGCACCGTGTGGCACATGAGTTATGGAACAAAGACTGTAAAGGTTCGGCTCGTCTGCTTTCTTCATTCAGCCGCTTTGCAACAGGCATTGAAATTCACCCAGGTGCAAAAATTGGTCGTCGTTTTTTTATTGACCATGGCATGGGTGTGGTGATTGGTGAAACCGCCGAAATTGGTGATGACGTCACTTTGTACCATGGTGTCACCTTAGGCGGCACCACTTGGAATAAAGGCAAGCGCCACCCAACTTTAGAAGATGGTGTGATTGTGGGTGCGGGTGCAAAAATCTTAGGCCCATTCACCGTACATAAAAATGCAAAAGTTGGTTCTAATGCTGTGGTGACCAAAGAAGTACCTGAAGGTGCAACCGCTGTAGGCAACCCTGCACGTTTTATTATCAAAAACAAACCTGCAGATGATCAGGAAGCACGTCGTCGTGATTATGCAGCCAGCATTGGTTTCCAACCTTATGCCGCGACTGAAGATCAATCTGACCCCGTGCTTGACGGTATGCGTGTGTTACTTGACCGTTTACAACAGAATGAAAAACGTATGAATTTGTTATGTCAGCGTTTATCTTTGCTTGATCCAACCTTTAAAAGTCAGCAACAAGATGAACAACCGTATAGCGCTGAAGAATTAAAAATAATTGAAGATGTTAGACGTGAATGTGAAACTCAAAGCAAATAATCTTTTGCTTTAAAAACTTCGTATCACTGTGTAACCAAGCCCCCTCATTTGTATTGCATGTTCGGAACAGATTTCTTAGACTGACCAACATGCAATATTTTCATCTAACACAATCACCACTCACTTTTAAAATAAATTGAACGGAAGAACACCATGACCCTTAAGCCTTTGGCACTCAGCATCCTTGCCGCGACGCTCGTCAGCGCTTGTGTAGCAACACCAAAACAAGAAGTGAAACCACCTATCGTTTTTACAGAACCTGAATTAAGCGCACCATTTTATGCCTTAAACCCTTTTAATTACGATGCCCCACCTCCGTTTGAAATTAACCTACAAAAAGCAGCAGCACAGCCTGTCACCAAAATGGTGGTGACTGACCCGAACAATCCAAGCCAAAGCATCACTTTAGATCAGAACAAATTGATTGTACCTACGGTGAATAACAATCAACGCAGCTTAAAGTTTGCGGCCTTGGCGGGCGAAAATGAAATAGACATCACTGAAATTGATGATTTCTTACAACTGGTTGAAGGTAAGGCACGTCACTATCCGCCACGTTTTAGTGAGCGTCAGGAACGCCGTGGTTTTGAAGCCAAACTTAAAGAAGTAACCGCACAACTAGACACTTTGGCAGCCAATGAAAATGCCTCTTTTGATATTTTAATGCGTGCATTTAAAGCCAGCGTCATGGCACGTAACCTTGACTTAGGTTCTATCTACACTACCCGCTCACTCAGCTATGCACAGCGTATTTTAAAAATTAATCAGGAAGATGCAGAAGCCAACTTCTGGTTTGGTTTTGGCCTGTCTGAAGGTGGTGGTCATCGTGAAGCAATTTCATATTTAGACAAAGCGATGAAAGCGGGTGTGCAGGAAGCTTATTTGTCTGCAGCCAATAATTATATTGCGCTAGAACAAAAGAAAAATGCGGTACAAACGCTGAAAAACTACAAAATCAAATACCCGCAAGAAGCTGAAGTTGCAGACCGTTTAATTGCTGAAATTGAAAAACAAGGTCGCTGGAATGTTTGGCAAGTGATTGCACCACGCACTTAATCTGCACCGATACAAAAATACCTTAAAATAGGCCGTTTCGACGGTCTATTTTTATGGCTAAGCAATTGAATTACGCCTAAAAAAACGTATGATGGAAAAAAATCTTAAAAATTAAGCCAGACTTTCCATGAATAAAATTGTGATTGCTGCACTGCTCAGTACAACACTGCTGTCTGGTTGTCAGGTAGTGAGTGTCAAAAATCAAGCTTTAAAAGTCAGTATCGCCAATGAACGCGATAGCATTTTGTCACGCAAAAAAATCAGTGAAGCCAGTTTGAATGTGCTATCGATGACAGGACGTGAAGCCACTATTTGTGCCCAACAACCTGCAGAATGTGTCAGCGCACTGAAGCAAATTCCACAGATCCAAGATGAACAATTACTGTCTACGGCAAGTGAATTATATTTAGCCAAAGCCATTGCACTGGAAAACTCCTCGTCCTGCAAAATTGGTATTCTGAATAGTAAAAGATCGGAAGAACAACAGAAAGTTAATCAGGCCAATTATGAACAATGTTTAGATCAGCAATTAAATATGCTGGATCAAAGCATTCGTTACAGTTATGCCTACATGTTTCAGACCAAACGTGCTCCACAAGACCGTATTTTTGACAACCGCCAAGTCCAAATTCGAGATTTTTATAATCAGGCGATTGCCAAACTGGTCAGTAGCTATGCACTACGACATAAACACAACGAATTACAGCATCAAATTCGTGTCGGCAATAGCATTTATGAAATTGATTTTGATCACTATCCACAGTTGAAACAACAAAAAATTCAGCAATTGATGTCGACCTATAACTTAAACTTTTCGGGTTTACGCTCTATTACCCGCCGTGATGGTTTTGGTTCTGAGTTTTTGGTGGTATTACCTGAAAACCCAAATGATGATATCAGCCAAAGTAAATATATTATTGACCCACTGAAGCACGACTATCCTGCTGGAAAAAATCCAAACATTCACCAAGCACGATATTTAGCAGCAACCCTCACCGCAGAACCACTTAGCGCTCGTTCAATTGAAGATATTTTATATAGTTCACAATTTAAGCTAAAAGCTTACGATCCTTATAAATACGAAGCTGCAAATATTGCTCAAAAGAACTATCCATTGGCGGCAAACTTTTCTGCGCCTTATGGCTTGTGGTTAGCACAGAATAACTTGGGTAAATCGGCTTATCTTTCACTGATTGACCGTGAAGAACGCCTGAGTATGCCGCATCTGTATTTGCTGGAGCCTTATAACCCTAACAAAAAAGTGATCGTACTGATACATGGTCTTGCCAGTAGCCCTGAAGCGTGGGTGCGTTTAACCAACGATATTATGGGTGATCCTGTATTGCGGGAAAATTTTCAAGTGTGGCAAGTTTTTTATTCAACCAATATGCCTATTTTAGAAAGTCGTTTCCAAATTTATGCTTTATTGCAACAAGGCTTTAAACAGGTCAACTCTTCTGCTGCAGCCAAAAAAGATGCCGTAGTGATTGGACACAGTATGGGTGGCATTTTAGCTCGATTACTGGTGAGTGATACTGACCTTACCCAACCAGCAATGCAAATGCTGAAGAACAGACGTCTAGAGCGCTTTAAATCTGACCCGTTATTGCAAGCCCGTTTGCGACTTAAACCCATCACAAATTTTAATCGGGCAATTTTTTTAGCGGCTCCACACCGTGGTACAGAGTTTGCCGACCGTTGGTTTACCCTTGCTGCCCGTAAAGTTATTCGTTTGCCAGGTGCATTTTTAAATGCATTTTCAGATACCTTACAACAGCATGATGTTGACCTAAAAAATCTTGCTAAAGAAATTGGGCATGGAGTCATTCAAAATGGCCCAAGTGATTTAAGTAAACATTCTAAATTTACTGAACTGACTGAAAATATTCTGCCCGTAAAAGGTTTTAAATATCACAGCATTATTGGCAACAATACTGAAAGCAAAGAACCCCTACTCATGAATGATGATGTTGTGCACTACAACAGCGCACATCTTACAGGTGCTGTTTCTGAAAAAATTATCAAAGGCAGTCATTCTATTCAAGAAACGCCTGAAGCTGTACTGGAACTCAGACGTATTCTACGTTTGCATTTGCAAGAGTTAGGTTTGTATAAACCTTAAAATCCAATTTAATCTACGCAACAAAAAACCGAAGTGAATATTTCATCTTCGGTTTTTTGTTGACTTAAACATTCAAAATACTTAGGCAGGTGCTTGCCCCCAGTACGCTTTGGTCAATAATGCTTCTAATTCGGCATAGTCATATTCACGTGGGTTGTAATATGGACTATCACAAATAATACCTACGACTTCTGCGGGTGCTGTTGCAGGCAAGCCCAAATCTTTCAGTGCCATTGGAATATTTAACTTCTGATTGAGCTGATAAATTGCTAAGCCCAATTGATCTCGATCTGACACATTTAAAGCAACTGCCAATCGATTCATGGCTTCAACATCTGCATGGCGGTTATAGTGCACTGAATATGCCAGCATAATGGCATGGGTTTGTGCATGTGGTAATTGATAACGCCCACCAAGGCTATGACAAATTTTATGGTGGATTGCCATACCTACCGAACCCAAACACACCCCTGCTAACCACGCACCATACAAGGCTTGTTCACGTGCCTGAATATTGTGTGGCGTTTCTACAATTTCAGGTAAAGCCTGTGCCAGTTGAGTAATCGCTTCTTCCGCCATTAAACTGATAATTGGATTTTTATCTTGTGCATACAAGGCCTCAACCGCGTGTGCCATTGCATTCATACCTGAGCATGCCGAAATTTCTGTAGGCAAATTCAGGGTCAATTCTGGATCATAAATCACCACTTTAGGCAGTACCTGTTCAGCTTTTCCTGTGGTTTTCAGCTGATTTTCAGTAATACCATATACTGTTGTCATTTCACTGCCAGCGTAGGTCGTAGGGATTGCAATAATCGGTAGATGAGTTTCCAATGCAATCGCTTTGGCCAAACCAATGGCTGAACCGCCACCTAATGCCAAACAGCAGTCGGCTTTTAAATACTTCGCATCGTGTATGGCTTGCTGTGCCACTTCTTTTGGCACATGCATCACAGCGTGTGGATATACCGCCACAGCACTGTCTTGGATTTGTCTAAATAAACGCTCACCTGCTGCTTGTTGTCCTGCAGTCGTAATAATTAAAATACGTTGATAACCGTAAGGATGTAAAATGTCCTGAATGTTATTCATTTGCTCCGAAGCAATATGAACATCTACAGGCAAAGCCTGATAATGAAATGCTTGCATCTTATTGATCTTAAATTTTGTGACACTTTGAGTTTAAAGTGAAAAAGAGAGTAATTAACTATAACTAAAAATATAGACAAATATTTGCATAAGTTCTCATTTTGTCTATGTCGATTCAGTAGTG
>NZ_JAAZQY010000020.1:0-46343 GCF_012371315.1 Acinetobacter sp. A1 | reverse complement strand
ATGAGCAAACAAAAACCGAGCTAATTGCTTAACTCGGTTTGAAGTGGAATACTGTCAATCTATTTCAGGACAAGACACACAATTTATATTTGAATGGTGAGCTGTTTAAGGAATTTCCGCATAGCGCATATAGCGTTGTACCATACGTTTGCGGGCTTTTAGCGCACCTGCATTTCGGTGTTCCTGAAAATATTTAGGATTGGTTAAAATAGCCGCCAAGAAAATTGCCTGATCACGACTTAAACTTTTGGCACTTTTTCCAAAATAATGCTGTGCCGCAGCTTCAGCACCATAAATATTATCGCCAAATTCTACCGAATTTAAATAAACTTCCAAAATTCGCTGCTTTGACCACATACGTTCCATCATCCAAGTGGCTACCACTTCTTGCCCTTTACGCAAAAAAGAGCGCTTGTTGTATAAAAATAAATTTTTAGACAACTGCTGCGAAATAGTCGATCCACCCGCAACAACTTTACCTTCGTCTTTGTTGCGCTCTAATGCAGTCTGAATACCTTCCCAGTCAAAGCCATGATGCTGCATAAACTTACCATCTTCTGCAGTCACCACAGCACGTTTTAAATTATCACTGAGCTGGTCATAGTCACGCCATTCGTGTTTGATCGGTTTACTTGGTTCAGCCCAATAATCCAAGCGCATCATCATGGTCGATTGCACTGGCTGTGTACGCCACCATGCCAAGCTGGTAAAAATCCATAATTGAACCAAAAGCACCACGCTGACAAGAATTAACAAAGTTCGTATCAAAAAAGCTTTCATGTCAGTGCATTGCTCCTGAAGCGTGATTTTTTCGTGTTAAGCTTAGAATTATTGACAGCCTATTTAAGCCTATGTCCCAACATCCCCCAATTGCTGTACGGCATAAACCTGAAATTCATTTGTGGTGGTTTACCGCACTGCTGATTGCAGTCAATGTGGCTTTGTTTGCATGGCAAGTGTTCAACGGTATGAACATTAGCAATCCAAGCCCGCAAGATGCAATACGCTGGGGTGCTGATTATGCACCTTTAACCTTTTTGGCGGAACCCATTCGCCTGTTCAGCAGTATGTTTTTTCATTTTGGTTTAGTACATTTAATGTTAAACATGTGGGCGTTGTATATTTTTGGCAGCGTCAGCGAACAGTTATTTGGGCGTGCCTATTTCGTAGTTTTATATCTCTGCGCAGGGCTGATGGGTAGTCTGCTCAGTGGCTATGTCAGTATTCAAGACAGTTACACCCTGCTTGAACAAGGTGTTGCCAATCCTAAACTTTTACCTAGCGTAGGTGCAGGTGCTTCTGGTGCAGTCATGGGGCTTGGAGCAGCACTCACTATATTCGCTTTACTGCCAAAATTACCACGGCAAAAGTTTTTGCTAGATCGTAAAACTTTGGTCATCGTGATGGCACTGAACTTAGGCATGGGCTTTATGATTAGCGGCATTAATAATGCTGCCCATATTGGTGGCATGCTCATGGGCGCAGCAATGGCATTACTTTGGCACATGGGGCAACGTACTCAACAGAATACATTCTTTACAGTATTTGGCATGTTGATTGCCTTCGTGGCTTGTGCTGTCTTTTATTGGTATTGCCAACAATTGATTGACCCGCTTCAACCACTTTGGCAAGAGTTGCTTAGCATGATGCAGCGCAGCTTAGGTTCAACATAAGCAACATTGCAATCTGAAATGGCAAATAAGAGATGAATCAGGACTGATTCATCTCCCTCAAACTTTGCAGTGGTGGAATATCGCACAAATAACTTAAACGATAGCGTCCAATCACAGCACAAAGCACAGTCATAAATATAGGCAAAATCAGCCAAATTTCCCAGTGCGGTTGTAGCATTAAATCCATACGGTAACTGGCAACAGCACTAATCACTTCGGCAAATAAACACGCTACAATTCCCGCAATAAAGCCCATAAAGCCAATTTCCAGACTCAGCATACGTTTCAGTTTTTGTTTAGAACTACCAAAAGAACGTAGCAAAGCAACTTCGCGTTTGCGCTCATCCATCAGTAAATTTAAACAAGCCACCAAAACCAACAGCCCAGACACACTCACCAAAATTGCTAAAATCGTGATGATCTGTACCAACACATTCACAATGCGTTTGATTTCATCCAAAATTAAACTGACATCAATAAATACTGTATTGGCAAACTGCTGAATCAATTGAATCAGTTTAGGCTTATCGGCCTCGGGTACGTAAAAGCTGCCCAAATAACTACCTGCATTTTCATCCATGCTATGTGGTGAAAAAATAAAGAAAAAGTTAGGGCTAAAACTTTCCCATTCCACCGTGCGCAGATTAATGACTTTGGCTTGTAGGATACCTTCAGGCAAGTTAAAACTGAGCTGATCACCAATTTGAATGCCAAGTTCTGCGGCAGTATTGGCCTCGACCGACACCTGTCCGACAGCACTGAAATCTGCCTGCCCATTCACAATAATATTGTCGGCAGGATAGCTGTCTGATTGGGTCAAGTTCAGTTCACGTCTTAAGGTATTGCTCTGTTGAATTAATGCTTCGGCAAAAGGTTGATCATTTTTGGCGACCAAACGCCCACGTACATTCGGATACAGTGGTGTACTGTGCCATTGATGCTGCTCTAATTGTTGTTTTAGCTCAGGCATATCAAAAGGCGGTAAACCGTAAACAAACTGATTTGGAGTACCTTCAGGTAACTGTTGTTGCCAGCGATCGAGCAAATCGGTACGCAACACTGCAAGCACCGTAATCAAGCTGAGTCCTAATGCCAATGCGGTAATTTGAAATGCTGTTGTCGCAGGTGCACGAATATAAGCCGCTACTCTGCCCTTACTACTGCGCAGCAGTTTTAATAGTCCCCATACCACTGCATATAACAGGATGCACAAACCAATAATTGCCCCAATCACCCATGCGCTCAGCAATAAACTCTCGGTCAGCACCACACAGAATACAATCAGGCTGAGTGTGCCTGTAAGCAGCATCCACCACCATGCACGCATATTTTTGTCTTGCTGACGAATCACCCGTATTGGTGCAGTATTCAGTAATTGCAGCAAATTTGGTAAAACAAAACCAAACAGCACGACGGCACTGGTTAGCATGGCAATCGGCAATGGTCCTAGCAACATCGCCACAGCAGAAAATTGAATCTGTAAATGTGGAATCAGTTGCAGCATCAATTGCAGCAAAGCATAACCCAAAGCAATGCCTAAGCCGCTACCAATACCTATAGCAATAAGTAAGACCAAACCAAGCAAAGCCAGATATGCCGTTAAAATTTGCTTTTTACTCGCACCAATACAACGTAACAAGGCAATATGATCCTGATTTTGTTGCACATAGCGCTGACTGGTCAAACCAATTGCAATGCCACACAGTAAAATAGTGAGGATATTGGCCAATTGCAAAAAGGTATCTAAATTGGCAATTGGACGCATTAAACGGGTATTGCCTTCGCTGGCATTACGCAATCTTAAGCTACTCGGTTCTTCCATATTTTGAGCAGTATTTTCAATCTGCTCGTTCTGATCTGCTTGTTCTGAATGTGCTTTAAAATACTGTTCAAACTGCTGGGTATCTTGGGCTGCACCTGCCAATAACAAACGGTAATCAATACGACTACCCACTTGTATTGCATTAGTACGTGCCACATCTGCCTGTGAAATAATTACTGTAGGTGAAAAACCTGAAAAGCCCAATTCCTGATTGGAGTCATGTTCAATTTTTGCAGTGATGATAAAACTAGCATCGGCAATATTTACAGTTTCCCCCAATTTGACCTGTAGTAAATCCATAGCGCGCTGACTTAGCCAAATTTCACCCGACTGAATTTTGCCCGATGCAGGACTCACCCTTAACTCACCACGTAACGGAAAGCTCGAATCAATGGCTTTAACATTCACCATCACAAATTGGTCTTGGGTATGTGCCATCGAACTAAAAACAGTTACATGCGATTGTTGTAAGCGTTGCGCAGTAGCCTGATCTTTCCAGTCTTGTGCAATCGGTTCATTGTCACTCAGGACTAAATCACCCGCCAACATTTCAGCAGCCTGTAAAGCCACCGCATTTTGAATTTGTTCATTACTAAATTTTAAAGCAGTCGTCGCGCTAATAGCTAAAGTCAGTGCAATAATCAGTAAATACACACCGCTGCTTTTAAAGCTTTGCTTGAGTAAAGGATGAAACAGTGCATTCATTTCATCCTCCCGACTGGTCAATTAATTGACCATCTATCAAGGCATAGTGACGTTGACATTGTGCAGCAAGTTTAGGGTCATGCGTCACTAAAACCAAAGTGGTGCCCAATTCACGGTTCAACTCAAATAACAGCTGTTCAATTTCTGTTGCAGTTTCACCATCAAGGTTGCCAGTTGGTTCATCAGCAAAAATGATTTTGGGTTCACGAATTAAAGCACGTGCAATGGCAACACGCTGTTGCTCGCCTCCCGAAAGCACTTTCGGCGTTTGCTGCGCCTGACGCTCTAAACCCACACGTTTCAGCAAGTTGAGGGCTTTTTGTTCGGCTTCTGCATATTTAAATTTTTCCTGCAAACGTAGCGGCAACATCACATTTTCCAATGCTGTCAAATGCGGTAATAACTGAAATGACTGGAATACAAAGCCAATATGCTTTAAACGCACAAGTGCTCGTTGTTCTTCATTTAACTCAGCAATTGACTCGCCACACACCACCAATTTTCCACTGCTGGCCTGATCTAATGTTGCCAAAATACCCAATAAGGTCGATTTCCCTGAACCCGAACGACCTGTAATGGCCACTTGTTCGCCTGCCTGAATATCGAGGTTTAAATTCTCAAAAATGATCAATTGTTTTTGTGCAAGTTGTATCTTTTGTGTCAAATTTTGGGCAGAAATGATGGTTTGTGGCATGATATTAGATTCTTCGGTATTTTGAGTCATACGTTTCCCATTATGCAAAATCGCAATCTAAACAGTCGTGTTCTTTCTCGTGTGCTACTACTTGGGCTATGCTTAAGTCCGCTCACGCTGTCTGCAAAAACCATTATGATTGTGGGCGACAGTTTAAGTGCAGGTTACGGCATACAACCACAACAAGGTTGGGTTCACTTATTGCAAAAACGTTTAGACCAACAGTATCCGAAACAGCATAAAGTGGTCAATGCAAGTGTCAGTGGCGAAACCACCAGTGGCGCTTTGGCTCGCCTGCCTAAATTGCTGCAGACCCATCGTCCAGACGTTGTGGTGATTGAGTTAGGCGGTAATGATGGCTTGCGTGGACAGCCACCACAAATGATTCAAAAAAATTTAGCCAGTCTGATTCAGCACAGCCAAAAAGCTAAGGCAAAAGTGGTGATTTTTGGCATGAAGATGCCACCAAACTATGGCACAGCCTATGGCAAGGCTTTTGAAAACAACTATAAAGTGGTCAGTCAGCAGTATAAAATCAAACTGCTGCCGTTTTTCTTAGAGGGTGTTGCAGGAAATAAACTGTTGATGCAAAAAGACTTAATTCATCCTAATGCCAAAGCCCAGCCAATATTACTCAAAAATGCTTATCCATATATCAAAGGCGCTTTGTAAGCGCCTTTGAGAAAATCTGTTTACTGTGATGTTTTAATTAAAAATCAAAAAATACCACTTCACCTGTTTCGAGTGAATATTCTGCACCCACTACTTTGAGCTGACCTTGTTCAATCAAATTTTCTAAAACTGCTGAACCATGACGCAATTGATTCACCGATGCGAACACATTTGAACGTACAGCATGCTTAGATAATTTCGCCAAGTCATTTTTCAGTTCAGTCTGCATTAAGGTTTCAACTGAAGGACGAACACGGTTTACAATCGACATTAAATTTGCCGATGGTGGACAATCTGGGCACATTAAAGTATCAATTGTGGCTTGAATCGCACCACAATGGCTGTGTCCTAAAACCACGACAACCGCACAGTCATAGCGCTCTGCTGCGAACTCAACGCTACCCACTTGTGATGGCGCAACCACGTTGCCCGCAACACGAATTACAAAAAGATCACCCAGTCCTTGGTCAAATACCATTTCTGCTGGTACACGTGAGTCTGAACAACCTAAAACAATCGCGAATGGATTTTGGTCTTCTGCCATTTCTGCACGCTGTTGGTGCGACAATTGTTTAGGATGTTTGGTGTCACCAGAAACAAAACGTTGGTTTCCTTGTTTAAGACGTTCTAAAGCTTCTTGAGCTGTTAGCATTCTTGATTTACCACCGATCTTTGAAGTTGCAATATTCTAAAGCCAGACTGGGTGAATGTCACTTGCCAAAAAATTAGCTTATGCTTTTTTATTTCATGATTTTTGTTATAAATTTTTTCCATTTTTCTTGAGATGTATCACATTTTATACCATTTGTTTCCATACCATCAAAAAAGTAAGGGGTGACTTTCTAGGTGAAATATCTACAATAAAAGCAATAATCTTTCGCAATTAGACCTAAGATCTAATGCCTTAATCATTGGAGCCTGTTTGGGTTCGTCAGGGGAAGACTTTTCATGTTGCAGTTTTTACGATCACGCTATCTACAAGTGGCTTTGCTCACTTTGGGTCTAAGCGCGTCCTGCTTCGCTCAAAGTGCCAATCAAAATAAAAACATTCCTGTAAATACCAACAATTCAATCAGTGCCAACAGCACCGAATTACAATTGCTACAGCAACACTTTCAGCAACAGCGTAAACAAGCTGGGCTCACCGCTAAAAATATTCGTGTGGGCGATGTGGTCTGGAGCTATAACGAGGGCGGTTCACGCAGCAAACCGACCATTTTACTGATTCATGGTTTAGCTGGCACACGTGACAATTGGAACCGTGTGGCACAATTTTTAACCCCAGATTATCATGTGATTATTCCAGATTTACCCAATAGCGGTGACACCAAAACCCCATCACATTTTGACAATTCTGTACCCAACGTCACCTCGCAATTACGTCAGTTTATTGAAGCGATTGATTGTGAAGAAAACTTACACGTTGCAGGTCATTCTTTAGGTGGCTCCATTGCAACAGTCTACGCAGCACAATACCCTTTTGACACGCAAAGCCTATTTTTACTCAACAGTGCAGGCATTTATAAACATGCCAATACGCCTTATACCAAAAATCCGTTATCTTTAAATGATTTAATTGTGAGCAAGCATGGGGATTTAGCCGATGTTGCCAGACAGGTCATGCAAAACCCGCCTGCAATGTCATCACAAATTCAACATGCGCAAGAAGAAGTGTTGATTTCTCGCTCAGCGCAAACCCGCAAAGCAATTGAGCAAATTGTCAAACTCAACCGTATTTATACCCCAGACTCTTTTGCCCGTTTAACGGCATCAATCGAAGCACCCACCCTAATTTTGTGGGGCAAGCAAGATCGCATCATTAATGTTGAAGTGGCCAAAGAATTACAATCATTATTAAAACGTGCGGAAACACCTGTTATTTTGAATAATGTCGGACACATGCCTTTACTGGAAGCAGAAAAACAAGTAGCACAATATTATTTGCCGTTTCTGTCTAAAACACAGAACCTAAAAAACCCACTTGCTGATAAACTGATTCCTTTAAATTAATTATTATATCAACCATCATGCAAAAACATTCGATGATTGAGCAACTGATTGATGCTCACCTAGATTTTTTGGATCAGGAATTTGCTCAAGCCGAAACTGTGCAAATGGAATTTGTGCAATTTTACCAATGGTTCCGCAAACAAACATTACAGGACTTATGGCGCTCGGAAGCAATTTACGCACTTATTCAACAACAAATTTTAAATACCCCAGCTAGCTCATTTTTAATTGAACAAATTGCAGAGCATATCCGCTTTGCCTTGGTACACCCTGCGAATGACAACAGCAAAATTTCCGATGTCATCCCAGTTTTGACCATAGATAAAATTGCCCAATACGTTGCCAGTAAAAGTGGGCATCGCCAACGCCTAATTAAAACCGTGGTAAATAATCCTGCCTTTGCCGCCATGATTACCCAACTCATTCAGCACTCAATTCAGGACTATTTGGATAACTCTGTAATTGCCAAAAATGTTCCTGGTGTTTCGCGCTTTATGAAAATGGGTAAATCTGTTTTAGAAAGTGTGACCGATACCAATTTGGATCATGCTATTCAGCATTATTTGCAAAAAAATGTGCAAAAACTGACACAAATGAGTGAGTCAGTGCTTAATCAGCATTTTGATGATGAAAAGCTGTATCATTTTCAGGCAAATTTATGGCATAAAATTAAAGATTTACCACTTTCGACCTTAAAAAATTATATCGAGATTCAAGACCTCCCCCAAACCGTGAATCTTGGGCATGAAATCTGGGATCATTTGCGTCAAAGTGATTACTTAAAACAACAAGTACATGACGGCGTTTATGCATGGTATGTCCGCAATCAGGCTCGCCCTTTTGACTTGTTATTACGTGATTTGAATATTGATGAAGCTTTGGTGCAGCAGCAATTGCAAAACCTACTGTATCCAATTATTCAAAAAATGATTGCAGAGCAATATTTAAGACAACGTGCACGTCACTATTTAGAAAAGTTTTATTATTCTGAAAAAGCACAACAAATTTTAAACCTTCCAACCGATCAACCAAATTAAATTCTAATTTCAGATAAAAAAATAACCTCCTGTTTTAGGAGGTTATTTTATTTTCAAATCAGCAACTTATTTAAAGTAAGCACCGTCAGACTGGCTATGGTCGGTTTGATCCACAACTCGCATTAATTCTGGTACATGCTGCTTCAAAGTAGTTTCAACACCTTGCTTTAAAGTCACATCAATTGCTGAACAGCCTTGGCAACCGCCACCAAATTTCAACACTGCTGTTAAACCATGTTCTTCATCTTCCACAACTTCTACCAAAGCACAATTACCGCCATGCCCTGCTAAGCCCGGATTAATTTCAGACTGTAAAACATAAGTAATACGTTCTTCTACCGAAGCATCTGGGCCAACACGTGGCACTTTTGAATTCGGTGCACGAAACGTCAACTGACCGCCAAAACGGTCTTTGTTGTAATCAATCACAGCATCCAATAAATATGGAATAGACGGTGTGTCAATAAATGCAGGAAAGTCTGGGTATTCCTGTTTGTAATCTGTTGGTACAACTTCATCAGGTGCACTATAAGCCATGCAACATTCAGCACGCGGTGTACCAGGATTTTCCACAAAAACACGTACACCAATACCCGGTGTGTTTTGCTTTGCCAATAAATCCTTCAAATACTCTTGAGCAGTTGGCGTAATCAATAAGTTTGGAATTTCATCTACAACTGCTGTGCTGCTGTTCTCAGTCGACATAACAATAATTTCCTCAAGCTGAAGTGGCTATTTTAACTGAAGATGCGGGGTAATAAAAAAAAATCAACCAAAATTGTCGGATTTATTCACAAAGTTCGACTCAAACTTGGTTTTGATGCATTATTACAGCAGAATTCAATTAAAAGAATAGGCGTTTATGCTCGATTTACCCATTAATCATACCGTAACCCTGATCATCATTACGGTCATTGTCTCGTTGCTGGCATTTTCCAAACAAGAATTGATGAACCGACTGATCTTTTGGCCACCTGCCATGCAACGTGGGCAATATGACCGTTTTATCACGCATGGCTTTGTGCATGCCGATGGTACGCATTTACTGTTCAATATGATCACGCTGTTTTTCTTCGGGAGCATTATTGAAAGCTTTTATCGTCAATATTTGTATGATCTAGGCTTTGTGCTGTTCTATTTAGGCGGCTTAATTGCTGCAATTATTCCAAGCTATTTAAAACACAAAAATGACCATCGCTGGGCCAGTTTAGGCGCTTCGGGTGCGGTATCTGCAGTGCTATTTGCCTATATTTTATTTGAGCCATGGAAGTTGATTTTTGTGTTCTTCATTCCAGTTCCGGCTATTATTTTTGCAGTGCTGTACGTGGCATATAGCATTTGGTCAGGTAAACGAGGCAATTCTAATATTAACCACAGTGCGCATTTATGGGGCGCAGCTTATGGTGTGGTTGTCACTATTTTAATTGAGCCTCGCATCTTGCCACATTTCTTGAATAAATTGGCTCAATTGCCTTTCTAGTCACCTCACATCGCAGCATACAGCGGCTCTATGTATATGCATTGAGTCGCTTTTTACGCAAAATAAACCGATCATTCTTTGCACAATAATACTGATAAGCAATAACACGCTGTAACCCAGCCTCAGCCTATACTGAATACACATAAAACAAAAAAGGAGTGTGGCATGAAAAAAATTGCACTTCTGAGCAGTATATTACTCAGTTTAAGTTTAGGCGCCTGTGCGGTACATACCCCTGAAGGGAGTATTGTGGTCGATCCAGATCGGAGCGTTTATCCGAAAGGCTATTCTCCGCACCGCCATCCACATACAAATGGTGACTTCTGCCCACCTGGTCAGGCTAAAAAAGGACGCTGTTAATTTGCTGAAGCAATCTGCCATTTCTTCAAAAACTACTACTTTTCCAAAAGTTCTTCGCTAAAAACCTTCGTTTCCACGAAGGTTTTTTATGCAAATTTTACTTTAGAATTCATACAATTTTGGTAGTTTATGCCACCCAAACTCGCAATTTGGCATAGATAATGTATACATCTGTATATTAATTTCAATTTAGTTTGCGAGTTTTTGCATGTCCACTTCTTACGATGGCCTACAGTTCCCAATTCATCCTGAAAATCACAAACCCAGTACATCAGGCACTGGTAAGCAAATTATTGCCGAAGCATTAGCCACGGTAGATCATGAAAGTTCAAACAAAGCTTTGGCTGAAAAAAACTGGCGTAAACACTACCCGCAATATTTTAAAGCTTTGGTCGAGCATGGTATTCGTAGCCAGCACAACCCTATTCAAATTGCAGAAGATGGTTTAAGAAAAGCACATCAAAGTTTTGAGTTTTATCGTCATGGCCAAAAACATGTGCTGAAAGATGCCATGCAACTGCCTACTGAAAATTTGCATACCTTTAAATTACAAGGGACTAGTCAGGCTGAGCCTGAATGGTATGTGCCTTATCATGGGCAGAAATTACAAGGTCAAGCCTTGTTGGATCAAATTGCAGCGTGGTTGGCTGCAGGGATTATTGAACCAAGTCATGCTGCTGCGTTAAATGCAGCTGTGGCGCATCCCGAATGGTTTGATTTGTCAGACCGTAATACGGTGCTATTTGGTGCAGCTTCTGAAGCTGGCCCACTGACATGGTTAGCCAAATGGAAAGCCAATATCATTGCGGTCGATTTACCCAATAGCCGTGTATGGAACAAAATTTTAACCACGGTTCAGCAAGGTAATGCCACCTTGTATGCACCTAGTTCCGAGCCATTGCCAACAGATAGTCCGTTGAATATTTTACAGGAAAAACTGGGGGCAAACTTACTAACCCAAACTCCAGAAATTGCGCATTGGTTAGCGCAAAAATCTGAAACACTCGATCTTGCTGCGATTGCTTATTTAGATGGTGAAAAACACGTGCGTGTTGCCATGGCAATGGATGCTATAATGCAATACGTCAGTGCACAAAAGCCTGATACCAGCCTGATGTTTATGTGCACCCCAACCGATGTCTATGCTGTGCCTGAAGAAGTGGTTAGCGCATCGGCAGAGAAGTTTAAGCAACGCTCTCAAGGGCAAAAATTACTGACCAAAAGTATTTCCACTATATCACGCAGTCATTTCTTCCAAAAAAATCTGCACAATTTAATTGCTTCAGACAACGGGCAGCATTATGGCATTGCAGACTGTTTGGTGGTTGAACAAGGCCCAAACTATGCCTTAGCTAAACGCATCCAACAATGGCGCGCAATCTTATCCCGTCATAACGGTCAGCGTGTCAGCATCAATATTGCACCTTCAACCACCACACATTCAGTCACCAAAAATCCATTACTGAAAGCTGCATTTAGCGGTGCTAGTTTGTTTGATGTAGAAGCGTTTAGCCCTGAAACCACCAATGCCATTATGGCAGCCTTATGGATTCATGACTTGCGTAATCCGGATTCAGCGGCTAACCCTGCTGTGCAACTTGAGCATCCTCTTCAATTGATGATGGAAGGTGCTAACCACGGTGGATTGTGGCGTGTGGCATATTTAGCCCGCACTGCACTGCCTTTTGCTGCGCTATATGGTTTTGCTGCAGATAAATTACCGCTAGACAAAGTCATCGCTAAGTTTAAAAAGTAAAGCAGAGACCTCACTTTAAAAACTTGCTTGCAGATATTTCATTTAATTGATCTGTAAGCACAAAAAAAGCGCTGTATCGTTACAGCGCTTTTTTAACACTCAAATGTTTGATATTAGTTAAACACTTTTAGGAATAACCAGAACAAGCTACCCGATAAGCAAATCGTTGCAGGTAGCGTGAAAATCCATGCAGAAAGAATGGTGCGAACCATTTGGAAATTCAGACCTGATTTATTGGCAACCATTGTACCTGCAACCGCACTGTTCAATACGTGTGTTGTCGAAACTGGCATACCCAAACCATCTGCAGCAGCAATGGTAGACATTGCAACAAGCTCGGCAGACATCCCCTGACCATAAGTCATGTGTTGCTTACCAATACGCTCACCCACAGTGACCACAATACGTTTCCAACCAACCATCGTACCTAGACCCAGTGCCAAAGCAACTGCAACTTTAACCCACGTTGGAATGTACTGTAAGAATGAATCTAAGTGACTGCGATAGCTTTTAACCACTTTCTTTTGTTCATCAGTCATTTCAGGCAAAGCATTGGCTTTGTCTAAACGCTTGAACGAAGTGGTGCTTAAATACATGTCATTACGCATTTCTGCCACTTCAGCTTCAGGCACATCTTTTAAGTTGCCGTACTGACCAACACGCTCACCCAAGTGATCCGTTAAGCTTGCCAAAGCAGGTACCACTTCAGGTGTAATTTCTTTGGTCTGAATATAACTGGTGATAATCTGACGCGCTTTCTCATCTGGCATATCTGCATGCTGTGTATAAATCACATCGGCCGTTTGAGTTGAAAGCTGTTGGAACGATTGAATGTGGTTTTGGTCTAACTCTTTATTCAACGAGTAAGCCAAAGGTACAATCCCGATCAAAATCAACATGATTAAACCCATGCCCTTTTGACCATCGTTTGAACCATGCGCAAAACTTACCCCTGTACAGGTAAAAATAAGAATGGCACGAATTAGTGGTGGTGGTGGTTTATTGCCTTCAGGCGGCTGGAACAATTCCATTTGTTTCTTGAAGATTTTTTTCACCAAGAAGAACAAAATCGCAGCAAAGGCAAAACCAATTAATGGCGAGAACAATAAAGCCTTACCGACTTTCATCACTTGTTCCATGTCTACACCACTGGCACCCGCTCCTGAATTGAGCAAGTAGTTCATAATACCCACACCTAAAATCGAACCGATTAAAGTGTGTGAACTTGACGCAGGAATACCAAAGAACCACGTACCCAAGTTCCAAACAATTGCAGCAATCAACATGGCGAACACCATGGCAAAACCTGCACCCGAACCGACATTCATAATCAGCTCGACTGGAAGTAAAGCAATAATACCGTAGGCAACTGCCCCACTGGCCACCATAACCCCAAGGAAGTTACAGAAACCTGCCCACATTACTGCCACAGGTGCAGATAAGGCATTGGTATAAATAACTGTTGCTACAGCGTTGGCTGTGTCATGGAAACCATTCACAAATTCAAAGCCTAAAGCAATGAATAAAGCGGTTGCCAATAAAATCACCGAGTACATGCTTAACGCAGGTACATGGGATAAGTCCGCAGACAATTGGAAACCAATATAAATAAGGGTAGAAACGATGATCGTTAAAAACACCGGCATAAAAAATTTCGGTGTAGGCACATGAACATTGGTCGATTTAGTGGTCGACTTGTGTGCTGAATCTACAGGAGTTGGATTAGAATTCATGCAAGCAGAAAAGAGGATTTAAAATCCCCTTATTGTTCAATTAAATTGTGACAATTATATGACAAAGAGCTGCTATATAAAGCAACTTTCATACTTTATTTTCACATTTTAAACTGTGTTTTTTGTGTATAAATATAAAATAAATATTTAAATTTAAACACTTAGACTAAATAAACCTACTTTTCTTATGACATTCTCTCTAATTTAGATTGTTACACGGTTGTCATATTTGTCTAAAAATTCAGACAAATTTCATGGTGAGCCAATTTTGCCTGAGCAATATGACAAATCCATGACGATTCAATACGAAATCTAAATTGGAATGCGATTCATCAACACTTTTATTCAAGTATTTCAAATTCAAAGCCGATCAAAATTGCAAAATCGCTGCTTTATACACAATTTTTCAGACTTCCTGTCTCTGTATCTGTTTCAAGTGCACGAAAGCGTAGCGAACTCTGCTAAAATAGCGCTCATTTCGGATTCAGTCATAAAGGGTTTTTTATGTCCACGCTTACCACCCTGAAAGCGCTTCTTGCCCAAAGAATTTTAATTATCGATGGTGCCATGGGTACTATGATTCAACGCCATCAATTGGAAGAAGCCGATTATCGTGGTGAACGCTTTGCAGATTGGGCACATGACCTTAAAGGTAACAATGACTTATTGGTACTGACCCAACCGCAAATTATTCAGGGCATTCACGAAGCCTATTTAGATGCAGGCGCAGACATTATTGAAACCAACAGCTTTAACGGCACTCGGGTTTCTATGTCTGACTACCACATGGAAGATTTAGTTCCTGAAATTAACCGTGAAGCAGCACGTTTGGCCAAAGCGGCCTGCGAAAAATATTCAACCCCAGACAAACCACGTTTTGTGGCAGGTGTACTCGGCCCGACATCTCGTACTTGTTCAATTTCACCCAATGTAAATGACCCTGCATTCCGTAACATTACGTTTGATGCACTCAAAGAAAATTATATTGAGGCTGCGCACGCCTTAATTGAAGGTGGTGCAGATATTCTGCTCATTGAAACTGTGTTTGATACCTTAAACTGTAAAGCTGCCATTTTTGCGGTCAAAGAAGTATTCAAACAACTCGGTCGTGAGTTGCCATTAATGATTTCTGGTACCATCACCGATGCCTCAGGCCGTACCTTAACTGGTCAAACTGCGGAAGCGTTCTGGAACTCAGTACGTCATGGCGATTTACTTTCAATTGGTTTTAACTGTGCCTTAGGTGCAGATGCCATGCGTCCACACGTCAAAACTGTTTCAGACGTGGCCGATGTATTTGTTTCAGCCCACCCGAACGCAGGCTTGCCAAATGCATTTGGTGGTTATGATGAAACCCCTGAACAAACTGCAGCCTTCTTAAAAGAATTTGCAGAAAGTGGTCTCATCAATATTACAGGTGGTTGTTGTGGTACAACGCCTGACCACATTCGTGCGATTTACAATGCAGTAAAAGACATTCCACCACGTAAAATTCCAGAAATTAAACCTGCCTGTCGTTTAAGTGGTTTAGAACCATTTAACATTTATGACGATTCATTATTTGTGAACGTGGGTGAGCGTACCAACGTCACAGGCTCTAAAAAATTCCTACGTTTAATTCGTGAAGAAAATTTTGCCGAAGCTTTGGATGTTGCACGTCAACAAGTTGAAAGTGGTGCACAGATCATCGATATCAACATGGATGAAGGCATGCTCGATTCAGAAGGTGCGATGGTGCACTTCCTGAATTTGGTGGCATCTGAGCCTGATATTTCCCGTGTACCCATCATGATTGACTCATCTAAATGGGAAATCATTGAAGCAGGCTTAAAATGCGTACAAGGTAAAGCCGTTGTTAACTCCATTTCCTTAAAAGAAGGATATGATGAGTTTGTCGAAAAAGCCCGCCTCTGTCGCCAATATGGTGCAGCCGTTATTGTGATGGCTTTTGACGAAGTAGGACAAGCCGACACAGCAGCACGTAAACGTGAAATTTGTAAACGCTCTTATGATGTGTTGGTCAATGATGTTGGCTTCCCTGCCGAAGACATTATTTTTGACCCGAACGTGTTTGCAGTTGCTACTGGTATTGAAGAACACAACAACTACGCGGTCGATTTCATTGAAGCTACAGGCTGGATTAAACAAAACTTGCCACACGCTATGATTTCGGGCGGTGTGTCGAACGTATCCTTCTCTTTCCGTGGTAACGAACCTGTACGTGAAGCCATTCACGCTGTATTCCTGTACCACGCCATTCAGCAAGGCATGACCATGGGGATTGTCAACGCAGGTCAGTTGGCCATTTACGATGACATTCCAAAAGAACTTAAAGAAGCGGTTGAAGCGGTTATTTTGAACCAAAACCAAGGTGAAACTGGTCAGGACGCCACAGAAAAACTACTGGAAGTGGCCGAAAAATATCGTGGTCAGGCAGGTGCACAAAAAGCCGAAGAAAACTTGGAATGGCGTAATGAATCTGTCGAAAAACGTCTTGAATATGCCTTAGTCAAAGGGATCACCACCTTCATCAATGAAGATACCGAAGAAGCGCGCCTGAAAGCCAAACGTCCTTTAGATGTAATTGAAGGTCCATTAATGGACGGTATGAACGTGGTGGGTGACTTGTTTGGTGCAGGTAAAATGTTCCTGCCTCAAGTCGTGAAATCTGCCCGCGTGATGAAACAAGCCGTTGCATGGCTCAACCCGTACATCGAAGCTGAAAAAACCGAAGGTCAGTCCAAAGGTAAAGTCTTGATGGCAACGGTAAAAGGCGACGTTCACGACATTGGTAAAAATATTGTTGGTGTAGTCTTGGGCTGTAATGGTTACGATATTGTCGATTTAGGCGTGATGGTACCTGCAGAAAAAATCTTGCAAACTGCCATTGACGAAAAAGTCGATATCATTGGCTTGTCTGGTCTGATTACCCCATCTTTAGATGAAATGGTTTTTGTTGCCAAAGAAATGCAGCGTAAAGGCTTTAATATTCCATTGTTGATTGGTGGTGCAACTACATCTAAAGCGCATACGGCAGTTAAAATTGATCCGCAGTTCTCTAATGATGCGGTGATTTACGTTGCAGATGCTTCACGTGCAGTAGGCGTTGCAACAACCTTGCTCTCTCCAGAAATGAAGCCTGCCTTTGTTGCAGAGCATCGTGCAGAATACGCTAAAATTCGTGAACGTATCGCCAACAAGCAACCGAAAGCCGCAAAATTGTCTTATGCTGAAGCCATCGACAATGGTTTAAAAATTGACTGGGCCAACTATACACCTGCGGTGCCAAATTTCATTGGTACGCAAGTGCTTACCAACTACCCGCTTGAAACCTTGTTGCCATATTTTGACTGGACACCATTCTTTATTTCTTGGAGCTTAGCGGGCAAATTCCCGAAAATTCTGGAAGATGAAGTAGTGGGTGAAGCTGCGACTGATTTGTATAATCAAGCGCAAGCCATGCTCAAAGATATTATTGCCAACAATCGTTTTGATGCACGTGCGGTATTTGGTCTTTACCCAGCTAACCGTTCTGCGGCAGATTCGGTACAGGTTTATGATGCAGCACGTGATCAAGTGACGCATACGTTCCACCATATTCGCCAACAGTCAGACAAAGTAACAGGTAAACCAAACTTGTCTTTGGCAGACTTTGTAGCCTCTGCTGACCAAGCACAAGATTATTTGGGCGGCTTTACCGTATCCATTTTTGGTGCGGAAGAAATGGCCAATGAGTTTAAAGCCAAAGGTGATGATTATTCTGCCATTTTGGTACAGTCGTTGGGTGACCGTTTTGCAGAAGCGTTTGCAGAACATTTGCATGAGCGTATCCGCAAAGAGTTCTGGGGCTATCAACCGACCGAACAACTTAGCAATGAAGAGTTAATTAAAGAGAAATATGTAGGGATTCGTCCTGCACCAGGCTACCCTGCTTGCCCTGAGCACTCAGAAAAAGCTACCTTGTTTAACTGGTTAGGTTCAACTGAAAAGATTGGCACACAGCTCACCAGTAGCTTTGCAATGTGGCCACCTTCTTCTGTCAGTGGCTTCTACTATGCCAACCCTGCTTCAGAATACTTTAACGCAGGTAAAATATCTCTAGATCAGCTTGAAGATTATGCACAGCGTAAAGGTTGGAGTTTAGATGAAGCCAAGCGTTGGTTAGCACCAAACTTAGATGATTCAATTAATTAAATCGCTTATGGCATGGGTTGTTGATCTGCCCATGCCTTATCAATGATGTCATTTTATCTGCTTGTGCATTGTAGTTTTATCAACCAAACTATTATCTCTTTTTGATTCAGGTATATCACTCGAATGTGCTGTTTAACGAATCATTAGTATGCTTAAGCTAGAACAGTGCACATAAAAAAAAGAGGCTATCCATACACTGCTGTCCCATAGTTTGCTTTAAATAAAAAAACCTGAGTCCTAACAGTTAAAATATGAGTGCAAACAAACACTTTAACGACCAGGATTCAGGTTTTGTCACATCAGAATACCGTATTTCATGAGCTAATTAAACCTGTTGTGCGACAGGATTTTGAACAACTTGCTAAAGTACACCATGTTGGACAGAAATTTAGAGCGGCTTCCCGGTGGGATCAGTTTATTGCCATATTGATGTCTCAATTCTCTTGTAGGCAAAGTCTGAGAGATATTCAATCCAATTTGGAGTGCCAACAGGACAAGCTGAGTCATCTCGGAGCAAAGTCTATTCCCCGAAGCACGCTGGCACGAATCAATGAGCAGCAGCCTGCTGCCTTGTATCAACAGCTATTTTATAAGTTGCTTAAATACTATGAACACTCAAAAGTAGCTCATAAATTTCGCTTTAAGAATCCCTTGTATTCCTTGGATGCCAGTCATATTGACCTGTCGCTTTCCTTATGTGAATGGGCCAAAGTTCACGACTCAAAAGCCAGCATGAAACTCAGTATAGGATTGAATCACAGCAATGATATTCCTGAGTTTGTTGCAGTTGAAAATGGCAAAGAAAATGACATGGTACAAGGCCGCAAATTCCAGTTTCCTGCTGGCAGCATTGTAGTTTTTGATAAAGGCTATGTCGATTACCAATGGTATGCAAATCTGACTGCTCAAAACATTGGATTTGTCACACGTTTTAGGCCTAAATCTGTGTATCAGGTGATCCAGCAACATCCAGTGCTTGAATCCAAAGGTATTCTAAAAGATGAAACCATTCAGCTGAATAGCGCACATGCCCTAAAAAGAAAAGCCCCAGTGTTAAGAAGAATTGAATATAGAGATCAGCAAAGTGGCAAGCACTTTAGCTTTCTCAGCAATAACTTTCATTTAGCCGCCTCCACCATTGCGGCGATTTATAAAGATCGTTGGAAAGTTGAGCTGTTCTTTAAGGCGATTAAGCAGAATCTCAAATTAAAAGCGTTTCTAGGCCGCAGCAGGAACGCAATTCAGACACAAATCTGGATTGCGATGATCGCCTATTTATTGGTGAGTTTCGCTCGACATTTAGGAAAAACAGGTTGGACAGTTCAACGTTTACTCAGAATAATTCAAGTGAATTTGTTTGAAAGAAGAACTTTAAAAGCTTTATTTTCACCCGATAAAATACCCATAAAACAAGAGGAAGCTCAAATGAGCTTCCTCTTGTGAAAAATTGTGGGACAGCAATGGCTATCCATACCTCTTTTTTATTTGAGAATCTAAGCTGTATTTTAGGTTAATCTTTTTGTACTGAACCAAAAATCTTATCGCCCGCATCGCCCAAACCCGGCACAATATAGCCATCTTGGTTTAAGCCCTGATCTACAGAGGCAGTGAAAATAATGACATCTGGATGGGCAGCTTCAACACGCTGAATCCCCTCAGGCGCAGCAACCAACACCATCACACGAATGTCTTTACAACCACTGGCTTTCAATAAATCAATAGCTGCCACTAATGATGAACCCGTTGCCAGCATTGGGTCAATAATCATCGCAATACGGTTTTGCACATCGGGTACTAATTTTTTGTAGTAAGTACGTGCTTCTAAAGTTTCTTCATCACGCTCTAAACCTAGAACCGACACTTTGGCACTTGGAATCAGGTTTAAGAAACCATCCAACATACCAATACCCGCACGTAAAATTGGCACAACTGTGATCTTTTTACCTGCAATACGGTCTACAGTGACTGCCCCATTCCAACCTGAAATTTCATGCTCAACCATTGGTAAATCTTTGGTTGCTTCATAAGTCAGTAACATGGTGACTTCCTGCGCCAATTCACGGAAGTTCTTGGTGCTGATGTCGGCACGACGTAACAGCCCTAATTTATGACGAATAAGTGGATGACGAATTTCATGAATAGCCACGGGAGAACACCTAAAAGGAAATAAAAGCAAATAGCTTTTTATTATATGCTGTTTTTATACGGTATTTAAACCAAAAAGCCCCCAATTTATGGAGGCTTTTTGACTGAAGATTAAACTTCTTTTAAATTATTGCTGAGTCAGCATGAAATGAATTGGAGATAGAATTTCAGCTTCAAGCGCAATTTTGATAATTGGATCTGGATATACACCAATCACCAATACCGCCAATGCAGCAGCTAAAACCATAATACCACCCACTTTTTGACCCCAGTGATCGACCGCATCCATTTTTGGTTCGTCTGGTGGCGTCATGTACATCACCACCATTACACGTAAGTAATAGTACAAACCAATACCTGAACCCACAATGATCATAGCAGCCAAGAACCAGTGCTGAGTCGTAACAGCAGCCATCACCACCAAGAACTTACCAATGAAGCCTGCAGTGAGTGGAATACCTGCTAGAGAAAGCATCATGACAGTTAATACAGCAGTCAATACAGGACGACGCCAGAACAAACCACGGTAGTCTGCTAAGCTTTCTGCTTCAGCTACGTTGTTATACGGGCTAGACATTAATGCCACTGCACCGAACGCACCAATGGTGGTCAATACATAAGTGATCACATATACGCTAACATTGCCCAAACTTGCATAGGTCATGCTGATTAAACCAATCAACAAATAACCAAAGTGCGCAATAGATGAGTAAGCCAAAATACGCTTCAAGTTAACTTGACGTACAGCTAGGAAGTTACCCACCAAAATTGAAAGCACAGCAATAATGGTCATGATGGTTACAATTGAGTCGATCAGGATTGCACCTGAACCCAAAATGTAACGTACAAACAAACCAATGGTTGCTACTTTTGCTGCAGTCGCAAGAAAGGTTGCGATTGGTGCAGGCGCACCGTCATAAACGTCTGGCGTCCATTTGTGGAATGGTGCCAACGACAATTTAAATGCAACAGCAAAGACAATTAAGCCTAGACCTAAAACTACCAATGGCTGTTGGATATTTTGCATTAATGCTTGTACAGAGTCATAGAAAGACAATGAACCAGTGTATGCATAAATGTACGCCATACCCATGAGCAACATTGCAGATGCAGTTGCAGACAAGACTAAGTACTTCACGCCTGCTTCTAAAGATTTAGAACGTTGGTGAGTGTATGCCAATAAGCCATAAACAGGAATTGACATTAACTCAAGGCTAATGAAGAACGACGCATAGTGCGAGCTTGACACCATTAACATGGCACCCGTAACCGAACACAACATTAAGATGTAAAGTTCTTCACGGTTGTCTTTATAGGTCTCAATATAAGCATGAGATAAAGTCGAACACGCCAACGCTGCAATCAGAATCACCAGTTGATACAACAAGGTGAACGGATCAATCATAAACATACCCATCACGCTGGCAGGCGCAAAATTCCCACCAAACATCATGAGTAAAAGATAAGCAGCAGCAAGGTTCAAGCCCACAACTGATGCCGTTGCAATTAAGTTATGATTACGCTTAATTGCAGTAAGAATCATCACGACAATCGCAGTTAAGGCCACGATCATCACAGGAGCTAAAGGCATAAGCTCAGAAAATGACATTGTGAAGTTCATGGCTTATTGGATCTCCACATTTTCGAGTTGAGTTGTTACTTCATGAGTAACTTCAACTACTTCTTGAACTGGGATGTAGCTATTCGCTAACCACGCCATACTTGAGTTTGAAATATCAAGGAAGGTTTGTGGATACAGACCAAGCCATACTAGACCCAGTGCACAGATTAAAAGAATCACAACTTCACGTGCATTTAAATCTTTTAACGGATTTGCATAGTGCTGTTTTTGCTCTTCATTTGGCACACCAAACAAAGCTTTGTGAATCAGGATTAAACCGTATACACCTGCAAAGACCAAGCTCACTGCCGCAATAATTGTGAAGGCTGGGAACTGCTCGAATGAACCCATGAGAATCAGGAATTCACCAATAAAGTTACCTAAACCAGGAATACCAACTAACGCTGCCACAAAGAACATAAGGAAGAATGAAAGGTATTGGAATTGACCACGGATACCGCCCATTAAACGCATGTCACGTGTGTGTACGCGCTCATAAATTTGGCCACACATAATGAACAATGCTGCAGATGACAAGCCATGTGCTAACATCATGATCATTAAGCCTTGGTAAGTCAGGATATTACCTGCATAAATTGCAAGTAATACGAAGCCCATGTGCGAAATAGAGGTATAAGCTAGTAAACGCTTCATGTCAGTTTGCTGGAAAGCACACCACGCACCGTAGAACACACCAATTAAACCCAAAATAATGGCAATGTCTGCAAATTGAGCAGATGCCGCTGGGAAGAATGGAATTACGAAACGTAGTAAACCGTACGCTGCAGTTTTAATCAAAATACCTGCAAGGTCGACAGAACCCGCTGTAGGCGCTTGTGCATGCGCATCTGGTAACCAACCGTGTAATGGGAAAACAGGAAGTTTTACCGCAAAACCGATGAATAAGCAGATCATGAAGGCATAAGCAACTGCTGGTAACTGTGCATCAAGCGTATTCGCTACAGCCAATAAATAGTTGTAGTTGAACGAAATCGTACCTGACATCATGTATCCATAGATCACTAGACCTAAGATACCCACCAACATGATTAAACCAGCAACTTGCGTGTAGATAAAGAATTTGGTTGCAGCATAAACACGTGAACGACCATTTGAACCTTTATGACCCCATAACGCAATCAGGAAGTAGATTGGTACAAGCATCATCTCCCAGAAGAAGAAGAATAGGAACAAGTCAATTGCAAGGAATACACCAATTACACCACCCAAAGACCATAAAAGGTTAAGGTGGAAGAAACCAACGTTCTTTTGAATCTCACCAAATGAACAGCCTACTGCCAAAACACCCAGTAATGCAGTTAAGCCGACCATAAGTAAAGATAAGCCATCCACCGCTAAGTGAATGTTGATGCCTAGGGTTTGAATCCAAGGCAACATAAATTCAGCCGACCAAGTTGGAACTTGAGCGCCTAATTCGTAGTTATAGCTGGCACCTTGCCACAATGCGATAGTTAAGCCCAAAGTTACGAGCATACCCACTAAAGCAATGTAACGCGGTAATTTATCGTCGAGTTTATCGACCAACCAGCAAATAAAACCTGCAATGAACGGAACAAGGATCAGCGCGGGTAGAATTAAATTGTTTGGAGCGTCCATCTTATTTCCCCACGACCTGAATCACGATCAAGATCATTAGTAAGACCACAACACCAAGTGCCATACTCGATGCGTACTCACGTAATGAACCTGTTTGACGTGAACTTGTGAAGCTATGACCACCTTTCACCAGTGCAGGCAGTACTAACCACATGCCATCAACTGGATCACGACCTAATAGTTTGGCAATCAGCAAGAATGGTTTTACAAATACGATGTCATACAACGCATCGAAACCAAGTGCATTACGGCAAATGTTGGCAAGGCCCGCACCCAATGAAGTTTGCGCAAAACCTTTTACAGCATTATAAGCGAAGGCAAATAACACCACGCCTACGGCTAAACCAGCCAAAGCCACACCAATTGCAACATACTCTGCACCATGTGCGCCTGCTTCTAATGCTTCAGGAATCACAAATGCTGGGATTTTTGCAGCATCAAGAATGCTCATCACTGGTGCTTTTAATACAATCGCTAAACCAGTTGAAAGTACTGCAAGCACTGCCAATGGGAACCAGTAAGTTGCGCCTTTGATTTCGTGATATGGCGTGTTTTCTTTACCAAAGAATACAACCCAAATTAAACGGAATGTATAAATTGAAGTTAAGAATGCACCAGCTACACCCACCCAATATAAGGTGTTATATAACGGAATACCTGCAATATGACTTTGCGTCCAAACTGCTGCCAAAATAGCGTCTTTTGAGAAGAAACCAATGGTCAAGAATGGAATCGCTGCCAATGCACCGCCACCAATTGCGAAACATGCAAATAGGAATTTGTTCTTGTAGAACAAGCCGCCCATTTTGAAAATGTTTTGTTCGTGATGGTAAGCCAAAATCACCGCACCAGAAGACAAGAATAATAATGCCTTGAAGAATGCGTGAGTTAGCATGTGGAATAGACCAGCCTGATACGCTTCAGCACCTACCGCCATAAACATATAACCGAGCTGACTCATAGTTGAGTAAGCCAAAATACGTTTGATGTCGGTTTGAACCAATGCAGCAAAACCAGCAACTAGTAAGGTCACCGCACCTGTAATAGAAATGAACAACATCACTTCTGGTGCTAGTTCAAATACGCTGAACATACGACAGCATAAGTAAACACCTGCAGTTACCATTGTTGCAGCGTGGATCAATGCAGATACAGGTGTTGGACCTGCCATCGCGTCAGCTAACCAAGTTTGCAATGGAATTTGTGCAGATTTACCCGCAGCACCTAAGAACAACATTAACGCTGTCCAAATGGTGATGGATGAGCTTTGAGTCATTACATTGGCTGCATTTTCTACGATGTATTGCGTATTCAAGGTGCCGAATTGTTGATACAGCAAGAACAATGCAATCAGTAAGAAAACGTCACCCACACGTGTTACGGTAAATGCTTTGATTGCCGCAAAACCATTTGCAGGGTTTTGGTAGTAATAACCAATCAGCAAGTAAGAGCACAGACCTACACCTTCCCAACCTAAGAACAATAACGCTAAGTTATCGCCTAAAACCAACAGCAACATGCTCGCAACGAACAGGTTGAAGTAAGAGAAGAAACGTGCAAAGTCTTCTTCACCACGCATGTACCATGAGGCAAAGATGTGAATTAAGAAACCCACACCCGTAATCATGCCAAGCATGAGTAAAGATAAACCATCTAGGTGCAAACTAATTGCTGGCGCAAAACCACCTACATTGAACCAAGTCCATAAGTGTTGAGTTGTTGCAACCGAACCATTGTTCACAAAGTCCATGCCTGCAATTAAAGCGAATAATGCAGACAGCCCCACTGAGCCAACGCCAATAATCGCAGCAACTTTTTCAGGTAAGTTGTTACGCCCTGCCGCTAAAAGGATAAAACCAATGAGCGGAAACAATACTGTTAGATATAAATAACTCATCCGCGCATCTCACTAGCAGCATCCACATCCAAATGATGGAAGCGATGATAGAACTGAAGGACGATCGCAAGACCGATACACGCCTCTGCCGCAGCAAGTGTCAAGATCAAGATAAACATGATCTGACCATCTGGTTGTACCCATGCACTACCAGCCAAAACAAACGCCAGTGCCGCAGCGTTCATCATGATTTCAAGGCCCATTAAAATAAATAGTAGGTTGCGTCGCACCATCACACCGTAAAAACCGAGTGCAAAAAGAATGGTCGCGACAATCAAACCATGTTCTAAAGGGATGTTGCCCATTATTCTTTTTCCTCTTCTGCACTTGGTTCACGTTTACCGATGTGGAAGCCTGCAACTAAAGCTGCAAGTAATAACATTGCGGCAACTTCAACCAATAATAAGTACTGAGTAAAGAGTGCTTGACCAACCGCTTTTGGACCAACCATTTCAGTGCCCATTAAAGCGCTTGGTGTGGTGTAGTCTGAGCTTAATGACCACACTAAAACCAAACCAATTAAGAAGCTCATCAAAGCTGGATATGCCCAAGCCGATGATGTCAACCATTTACGCTCTTGTTCAACGGTTTGCTGACCAAGGTTCAGCATCATTACTACGAATACGAACAAGACCATGATCGCACCCGCATAAACAATGATTTCCAATGCGCCAGCAAATGGAGCACCCACGATCATGAACATGCCTGCAACTGCAAGCAATGACACGATCAAGCTTAATAAAGCATGTACTGGGTTCGCGTTAGTGACTACACGAACCGTAGAGACAATGGCCACTAGTGCCATCAAATAAAACGGCCACATCATGGTAATAGACTCCGTACATCAACAGGTGCGCTTTCACGTTGCGCTTGACCTTTGTCTTTACCTGTAACAGACATACCCGTTACACGGTAGAAGTTGTAGTCAGGATATTTACCAGGACCTGAAATGAGTAAGTTCTCTTTCTCATAAACCAAGTCTTGACGCACATATTCACCTAACTCGAAGTCAGGCGTTAATTGAATTGCAGTCGTTGGACATGCTTCTTCACACATACCGCAGAAAATACAGCGTGAGAAGTTGATACGGAAAAACTCCGGATACCAACGGCCATCTTCCTGTTCTGCTTTTTGTAGTGAAATACAACCCACTGGGCAAGCAACTGCACAGAGGTTACATGCAACACAACGCTCTTCGCCATCTGGATCGCGTGTTAACACAATACGACCACGGAAGCGTGGAGGTACAATTTCTTCGGCTGGTACTTCCGGATACAAAATGGTGTCACGTTTACGTGTCACGTGTGAGAAAACCATCCACAGTGAACGTACAATTGACCCAAACCCAGCTAGAAACTTAAACATATTGTTCTCCCTGCTGTCTTAGGCCGAATGATTCATAAGAATCACAGCACCAGTTACCAAAAGGTTAACAAGCGCCAATGGCAAGCAAATTTTCCAACCAAAGTTCATCACTTGGTCATAACGTGGACGCATTAAAGAACCACGTGCCAAGACAAACATCATTACAAAGAATGCTGTTTTGATAATGAACCAGAAAGCTGCTGGAATGAATGGAATTTCAAGGTTAAACGGCGCAAGCCATCCACCGAAGAATAAAGTCACGATAAGCGCAGAGATCAGTACCACGTTGACATATTCTGCAACGAAGAACATACCCCATTTCATACCGCCATATTCTACGTGATAACCTTCTGCCAATTCTTGTTCTGCTTCTGGTTGGTCAAATGGGTGACGGTGTGTTACCGCAACACCAGCAACCACGAAAATCAAGAAACCTAAGAATTGTGGAATCACAAACCAAACATCACGTTGCGCTTCAACAATTTCACGCATGTTGAATGAGCCTGCAATTGCAACCACACCCATAAGTGAAATACCCAAGAACACTTCATACGAAATGGTTTGAGCTGCTGAACGTAGACCACCAAGCAATGCGTATTTGTTGTTTGATGACCAACCACCAAATAACACCGCATAGACTGCAATACCAGCCATTGCCATAAAGAACAACAGGCCAATGCTCATGTCTGCAACACCTAAATAAGGTGATACAGGAATAACCATGAACGACAGTACCGCAGTTGCCATTGCAACTGCTGGTGCCATACGGAAGGTTAGTTTGTCGGCAAATTTAGGTGTCCAGTCTTCTTTGAACATGATTTTAAGCATGTCGGCTACAATCTGGAACATACCACCTGGACCTACACGGTTCGGACCATAACGGTCTTGCCATAAGCCCAGTAAACGACGCTCAATAAAAGACATGAGCGCAGCAATCAATACTACAACCAGTAAGATGACAATCGCTTGAATGACTGAATAGGCAATTGGCCAGTTCTCAGCCCACAGCGGCGTCTGACGGATTAATTCTTGTTGCATGAATTACACTCCTACCGCGACTGAAACAGGCTCTGCAAGAGATACCGTTGGTGCAAGACCAATTGGGTAGCCAATATAACCTGTAGGTAAATATTCAATCACTTGTACTGGCAGTACGATAGACGTTTCACCTGCTTGTACGGTAATTGTTTGACCATCTTGTACATTCAAACGCTGCGCATCTTGAGTGCCTACAGCAAATACAGCTTCAGGAATACGCGTTTCCATTGCAGGCGTTTTCACCGTAAATTCACCCGATGCAAAAATGTGATGCATTGGAATTAAACGGAAGCTTTCAGGATTAGCTAGCACAGGTGCTGGTGCCACATAGCTACGTGCAGGACGTTTTGCTAAGCGATCGAATAAACGAATGCCTGAATCACCACCTTTTAAGTGACCGCCCACATTGTCTTGGAATTTGTTCCAAGCTTGTGGTGAGTTCCAACCTGCAGACCATGCAAATGGTACAAGTGCCGATGGTGTTTGGTTACCAACATAACCTTCCATAGAGAAAGTTAATGCAGAATCGACATCGGTCGGTTGTTTTGGCTCGTGAATAGATAACGGCGCACGCATTGCAGTACGACCTGAGTAACGACGTGGTTCACGCGCAACTTTCAAGCCATGTACACGGAAACCTGCATCTGGTGCAACATGCTGAATTGCTTCAAGTGCTGGAATATTTTTCGCAACAGATTCAATCACGTCATCTAAAACAGTCCAGGAAATTGCTTTACCTTTTAAGCCTGTTTCAAGTGCGTGTAACCAGCGCCAAGATTCTTTGATTGCTAGTTCTGGTTTGTAATAGCTTGGGTCATACACTTGGAAGAAACGTTGTGCACGGCCTTCTTGGCTCACGACAGTACCATCACCTTCCGCAAAGCTAGCTGCAGAAAGTACGATGTTGGCTTTTTGCACAGTTGCTGTTTCAGCATGATCAAGCACAATTACATCTTGTACTTTTGCCAAAGCGGCATCAACTTGTGCTGCAGGTAAACGACGGTATAAGTCGTTTTCAACCACAATCACAGCATCATAATCTTGTGCAAATGCTTGCTCTAAGCTTTGACCACCTAAAATTGCCAAGCCCATTGAGTTCACTTCTGGCACAGTTAAGCTTAAACCTGCGTTCGCACCCAAGTTTTGCGCCACTTGTGCAGCCGCTTCCATAATGGCAGCGTCTTGTAAGCTTGTACCTGAAATTACCAATGGTTTTTTCGCAGCTTTTAACGTGTCGGCAATCGTTTGTGCAAATGCTTTCGCATCGTCATCTAAACCAGTGATTACATCACCTGCTACTGCAGCTGCAATCGCAAAACCTAAACGTGCAATGTCGTTTGGAGATGCAACCACTTCACCGGTTGCTACATCGGCTAAACGCGTTTGCGTTGCAGCCAAAATGTAAATTGGTGATTTTGCATCTTGTGCAATACGTTGCACAGGTTCAGCCAACCAGTCTGGAGTACGACGCTCTGCGGCCATTTCTTTGGCTTTGTTTTTCGCCGCTTGACGAACAGACAAGGCCATACGTGGTGCAGTTTGGGTTAAATCTTCACCCAAAATTAACACAGCATCGTAATCTTCAATTTCACGCATACCTGGGTTGTAAATACCTTCGGTTTGCATAATTGAAGCTGCCAGCTCTACCAAGTTTTGCTCTTTTTGCGATAAGCCTGTTGAGTAGTTGTCTTGACCCACCAACTCACGCAAAGCAAAGTTTGATTCAAGCGATGCACGTGGCGAACCAATACCTAAAACTTTTTTGCCTTGAACTTTGGCAATAATCGTATCAAGTGCAGTATCTACAGAAACGGTTTCTACACTCGCACCGTTACGGAACTGTGGCTGACGCGGACGATCTTCACGGTTCACATAACCTGTACCGAAACGACCTTTGTCGCACAGGAAGTATTGGTTTACTTCACCGTTAAAGCGGTTTTCTACACGACGTAATTCGCCATAACGCTCACCCGGAGAGATGTTACAGCCAGAAGAACAGCCTTGGCATACGCTTGGCGCATACTGCATATCCCACTTACGGTTATAACGTGCAGAGTGAGTTTTGTCGGTAAATACACCTGTTGGACATACTTCAGTCAAGTTACCAGAGAATTCAGATTCTAAAGTACCCGACTCAGGACGACCAAAGTACACACGTGATGCGTTGGCATAAACGCCAAAGTCTGTACCGCCTGCATAGTCTTTGTAGTAACGCACACAGCGATAACATGCGATACAACGGTTCATTTCATGTGCAATGAACGAACCTAGCTCTTGGTTATAGTGAGTACGTTTGGTGAAGCGGTAACGACGACGGTCATGCTGTGTCATTACAGTCATATCTTGTAAATGACAGTGACCACCTTCTTCACAGACTGGGCAGTCGTGCGGGTGGTTCGTCATCAAGAACTCTACAATTGAAGCACGGAACTCAGTCGCTTCCTTGTCTTCAATTGAGATATAGGTATTGTCAGCAGCAGGTGTCATACATGACATAACCAAGCGACCACGAGTATCTTCAGGGTTCGCATATTGGGTCACGGCACATTGACGGCAAGAACCGACAGAACCTAAGGATGGATGCCAACAAAAGTACGGAATGTCGATCCCAAGGCTCAAACATGCTTGCAGCAAGTTTTCCGAGCCATTGACTTCGTACGATTTTCCATCGACATGAATTGTAGCCATAGTCGAATTCCTTAAGCTTGTTCTACGTTGCTAGCTTGAGCAGCAGGACGGCTATTTGCCACTTTTGCTTCAAACTCGCTACGGAAATATTTGAGTGCGCCCATTAATGGCTCCATCGCACCTGGTGCGTGAGCACAGAAGGTCTTACCAATCCACAATTTTTTGGTGAGTTCTTGAAGATGTTGAATGTCTTCTTCTTTCCCTTCGCCATTTTCAATTGCTTTGAGTGCTTTTACAGCCCACGGTAAGCCATCACGACATGGCGTACAGAAACCACATGATTCGCGCGCAAAGAATTCTTCTAAGTTACGGGTTGCAGAAACCATACATTGAGTTTCATCGACTACCATGAGCAAACACGTACCTAAACGTGAACCTGCTTTCATGATGCTCTCTGCATCCATTGGCAAGTCAATGTGTTCTGCTGCCAAGAAGTCAGTAGATGCACCACCCGGTAACCATGCTTTTAGCTTCAAGCCATCACGCATGCCACCCGCATAGTCTTCAATCACTTCACGTGCAGTCGTACCAAATGGCAGTTCCCATAGACCTGGGAATCTCACCTTACCTGACGCACCGTAAATTTTTGTGCCAGGATCTTTCGATTTGCCTGCAGATAAACCGATATACCACTCTGCACCACGTAACATGATTGCAGGTAAGTTGTTATAGGTTTCTACGTTGTTGACAATCGTTGGACGACCCCATGCCCCTGCAACTTGCGGGAATGGTGGTTTAGTACGAGGGTTTGCACGACGACCTTCAAGCGAGTTAATCAATGCAGTTTCTTCACCACATATATAACGACCTGCGCCTGTGTGCACGTATAACTCAAAGCCCCAACCTGTACCTAAAATGTTTTCGCCCAAATAACCTTTGGCACGAATTTGCTCAATTGCTTCATTTAAGTGCTGTGCAGCTTCGATGTATTCGCCACGAATAAAGATATAACCGTGTGTAGCTTCAAGCGTATAAGCTGCAATCAACATACCTTCAATCAGTTGGTGAGGAAGTTTTTCCATCAACAAACGGTCTTTGAAAGTACCCGGCTCCATCTCATCGGCATTACAAATCAGGTAACGTGGACCTGAATTGTCGTTTGGCGCCATCAGTGACCATTTGATCCCTGCTGGGAAGCCTGCACCACCACGACCTTTTACTGTCGCAGCTTTAATGACTTCAAGCACATCTTTAGGCGGCATAGAAATCGCTTTCTTAAAGCCCGCATAACCTTCTAGCGCTTCGTAATCATCTGCATTACGCACGTGCTCTTGCTTGCTTAAACGCCAAGTTAATGGATGCGTTTCTGGGTTACCGTCACCATAAATTGGTCTTGGTTCGGTATTCATACATACTTCTCCAATAACTGTTGCACCGATGTCACCTCAACTAAACCGTGAGTATCTTCATCAATCATCAAGGTTGGTCCCTTGTCGCAATTTCCTAAACAGCAAATTGGCAATAACGTGAAACGACCATCTGCAGTCGTTTGACCAAACTGAATGCCTAATTCACGCTGGAATGCTTCTGCCAGTGTTTCTGCACCCATCAAGAAGCATGCAATTGAGTCACACAATAAAATCACGTGACGACCTACAGGCTGGCGATAAATACGGTTATAGAATGTTGCAACACCTTCTAAATCAGCAACGCTGATGGTGAGAAGTTGTGCAATTGCATTTAACTGCGCGTCATCTACCCAGCCATTACGGCGCTGTACACACTTCAAGGCATCTAAAGATGCTGCACGTGGGTACGGATAATGACCAATGTGATGTTCAATTTCATGGATTTCTTCCGCAGTTAAAATCCCTTCAACATTCACACGTGGCTTTTTATCAGTCAAAATCATCATAATGCGTTTACCCCTTAGCGATCCACGTCTGCCATTACGACGTCAATGGTCGCTAAATAAATGATTAAGTCAGATACCAGACTGCCGTTAATCACAGAAGGCATTTGCTGTAAATGCGTGAAAGTTGGTGTACGAATACGGGTACGGTAACTCATCGTCGACTTATCTGAAGTCAAGTAATAGTTAGATGCACCTTTCACCACTTCTGCCATTACAGATGCTTCACCAGCAGGCATTACAGGACCCCAAGACACGCTTAAGAAGTGCGTAATCAAGGTTTCAATATCTTGTAATGTCTTGTCTTTTGGTGGTGGAACAGCCAATGGATGATCCGCTTTATATGGACCAGAAGGCATGTTATCTAGACATTGTTTGATGATTTTCAATGACTCTTCGATTTCACGGAAGTGTACCAATACACGTGCGTAAGCATCGCCTTCGTACTCTACTGGCACGTCAAAGTCATAGTTTTCATAACCACTGTATGGACGGTATTTACGCACGTCAAAGTCGATACCTGTTGCACGTAGACCAGTACCTGTTACACCCCACGCCAAAGCAGATTTCGCATCATACTGTGCAACGCCTTGCGTACGACCCATGAATACAGAGTTGCGTAATGCCGCAGTGTAGTATTCATTCATACGTTTTGGCATCCACTCCAAGATTTCACGAATCAGGTGCTGCCAGTTGTTTGGTAGGTCGTGTGCGGTACCACCAATACGGAACCATGCTGGGTGCATACGGTAACCAGTAATGGCTTCAATCGCATCGTAGATTTTTTGACGGTCTGCGAACATATAGAATACAGGGGTCATACCGCCCGCATCCTGAATTGCAGTACCAATGAACAATAAGTGGTTATTGATACGGAATAATTCCGACATCATGACACGAATACATTGTGCGCGGTCTGGCACAGTAATACCTGCCAGTTGCTCCACACCCATCACATACGGCATGTTTTGAGCACAACCACCTAAGTAGTCCACACGGTCGGTGTAAGGAATGAATGAATGCCAAGTTTGACGTTCAGCCATTTTTTCCACACCACGGTGGTGATAGCCGATATCTGGCACACAGTCTTTCACTTCTTCACCATCCAACTGCAAAATTACACGGAATGCACCGTGTGCAGATGGGTGGTTAGGACCCAAGTTCAAGAACATGAAGTCTTCGTCTTTATTACCGCGCTTTAAGCCCCAATCTTCAGGCACAAAGCGTAGGTGTTCCTGCTCGAAGTCTTGTTTAGCTTGGTTTTGCATGTACGGGGTATATTCCGTAGCACGTGCAGAATACTCTTTACGTAACGGGTGACCTTCCCAGTATGTTGGCAACAAAATACGACGGAGCATTGGATGCCCTTCGAAGTTGATACCAAACATATCGTAAGCTTCACGTTCGTACCAGTTGGCATTTGGCCAAATGTTGGTTGCTGTAGGAATATTGAGATCACTCTCATTCAAGGCAACTTTAATACGAATGTCCGTGTTACGCTCAAGCGATAACAAGTGATAGAACACTGTAAAGTCAGACGCAGGTAGACCGTCGCGGTGAGTACGTAAACGCTCATCTACCGCAGACAAGTCGAACAACATCACGTATGGACGTGACACTGTACGCAAGAACATTAAAACTTCTTGTACACGTGCGCGCTCAACCCAGACTGTTGGAAAATCTTCAAAAGTCGTTTGCACGTAGAAGTTCTCACCAAATTTGGTTTTGAGCTCTTCTACAATTGCAAATGCTGGGCGTGAATCAACTGCTGTTGATTCTGGCATAGCAATGTCAGTTTCAGCCATTGGCTTGGCTTCCTATTTAATACAAATTCAGTCAACCTAAACGACAACTACACCCCTCGGGTGCATCAATATTTGTACGTTTAAATTATTTAATTTCATCCATAGAGCGTAAGTTTTTCACCGCAATACGCTGTGCATTCTTACGGTCACGTTCTGGCATCATCTTTGGCTTATACACTGGCTTAAGATCATCACCAATCACCGCAGACAACGGACGACGCTCTAATTGAATTTGGTCTTGTAATAACATTAATGCTTGAATTAATGCTTCAGGACGTGGTGGGCAACCTGGAATGTACACATCCACAGGAATGATTTTATCCACACCTTGTACAACTGAATAAATGTCGTACATACCACCTGAGTTTGCGCATGCGCCCATTGAGATAACCCATTTAGGCTCAAGCATTTGCTCATACAAACGCTGAATTACAGGTGCCATTTTTACGAAACACGTACCTGCAACAATCATCAAGTCTGCCTGACGCGGTGAAGCACGAATAACCTCAGCACCAAAACGTGACAAGTCATGCACGCCTGTTAAGGTCGTTGCATACTCTACGTAGCAGCACGATGTACCAAAGTTGAACGGCCAAACTGAGTTCTTACGTCCCCAGTTTACTGCTGTATGTGCCAAGTCCTCTAAACGAGTCATAAACACATTTTTATTCACTTCTTCTTCAAGCGGATCAGTTACGATTTGGCGCTCTTGAAGTGGATATTGATCAGCATCGGGATTCGCACGGGTTAAGGTATATTTCATCCCGAGTTACTCCTTGTCAGATGAGGTAGTCGCAGATTTTTTTACACGACCAGAGGATTGAGCTGGAATTTGACCGGTAGGGTCCGTTACCAATTCTTCAATTGAGTTAAAGCGTGTGATTTCTGCAAGATCCATATTTGGCGAACCAATTTTAGGTTTAATCCCTGCTGCTTTACGCTTATCAGATGGTGCCCAGTTCAGTGCGCCGGTTGATAATTCATAAATTAAGCCAACGAGTAAAACTAAAATAAATACAGCAGCAGTTGCAAAGCCCACCCAACCTACTTCACGAACAGATGCTGCCCATGCATATAGATAAAGTGCTTCTAAGTCGAAAACAACGAAGAAAATTGCAACCAAATAGAACTTGGCAGATAAGCGGATACGTGCTCCACCAGCACCAACAACACCCGACTCAAACTGCTCTTGCTTCGCACGTCCCCATGATTTACCCCCAAGGAGTAAAGGAACGGTTAGCATAAAGACGCATAAAAATGTAACGCCGATCACGAAGGCAATAATTGCCCATTCGTATGGAGTAATGGCACTCATGCGGGGATAACTCCTGGCAGGCCTATTTATTAACAAAGAATGTATGTATTGGCCTTCAAATACACCAAACACAAAATTAATCACGCCAATTGTACCTGATTTATGATTTCACTTGCTAGTTCATAAGTCTTAGTCTTTCGGATGATTTTTTATTCAAATACTTGATATTTTAGAATTCCACTACTCTGTAGGGCTATTAATCGCTTTAATGAATAGATAAACCATTTATGATTATTTTTTCCAAAACACCAACTGCGCTGTTCGTTACAAAGTTTTTTAATTTCTAAACAGATCATGGCAAATTTAGGTTTCAGCTTAGTGCACAGCATCAAATTCTTTGTGTAGTTTTTGCAACTTCAGCCCAGAGTTTCTTTAATTTTTAGCCTAGAGTGTGTTATTCCTATGAAGCATTAAAAATTTGAATAATAAGGAGTAAACACATGAGCTTAGACTATACCCACAAACCGAATTACTTTATGTTTGCGCAATTATTTATTCGTCATTTACAAAATTATTTTGAAAAGCATCCCGATGCACAAAATGCAATTTTTGACCTACGCGATGTTTATGAGTTATTTCGTCAAGACAAGGCTTCTGCCACCATTAATTTAGACGGCATTATGAATATTGCAGATGAATACCGAATAGAAACTTTACAGGGTGATCAAAAATTGATTAGTCGCTATGCGATTGATCCACAAAACAACTCTCTTTTGGTCGATTTTAACCGAGAGGCTTTAGATAGCTTAAAGCAAGGCAAAACAATTCTTGCTCCGGATGCAACACTTCAGGAATAAAAAGCAAAAAAAGGAGTGAAATTTTAAACCGGTAAATATTTTAAAATAGACTTACTCCAAAGCAACAACATAAAAAAGCGAGCAAATGCTCGCTTTTATTTTTTTTGGCACACCGCCAATTTACTTCAATTAAAAATCACTATATTTAAAGGTATCAGTAAAACCTAAAGCATCAATTAGCTTTTACGTGACAGTAAAAATTCTGAAATTTTCTGTAGCTCTGTTGCTGCAGCAGTATCAAAAAAAGCCAACGCAGCAAAAGCCTGATCATGTAACTGTTGAGCGTAAGTTTGTGCCTGCTCTAGCCCCATCAATGCAGGATAAGTGGATTTTTCCACCTGCTCATCTTTGCCTGCGGTTTTACCGAGCACTTCAGTCTCTGAAATAATATCCAAAATATCATCTTGTACCTGAAAGGCTAGACCAATCGCTTGTGCATATTCACGCAGGTGTGGAATGGCTTTATCTCGTCCATCAAACACGGTCACAGCAGCCATCATCACTGCAGCAGAAATCAAGGCACCTGTTTTATTACGATGGATACTTTCCAAAGTCGCCTGATCGACTTGTTTGCCTTCAGATTGTAAATCCATAACCTGACCACACACCATTTTTGATGATGCTGTAGCTAAAATTTGCATCTGCTTGAGTACAATCCCTTGATCTACCGCAGCAGACTGATCAAACAAACGGCTGCCTAAAATTTCAAATGCCATCGATTGTAAAATATCACCTGCCAGCAACGCAGTATCTTCACCATAAGCTGCATGACAAGTGGGCTGCCCACGACGCAACAAGTCATTATCCATACACGGTAAATCGTCATGCGCCAGTGAATAACAATGAATCAACTCGATTGCAACTGCAGCACGGCGTACTGCTGCATAGTTCTGATTAGGTCTTAACGCAGCTGTGGCATAACACAAAGCAGGACGCACTCGCTTACCACCCAACATGACGGCATGATGCACAGCGGACTTTAACGGTTCTGGCAATGCAAAGGCCTCTAAAGCGGTAAGCAAGTCTTGCTGAATACGTTGTTGGGCTGCGGTTAATGCATGCGCCTGTAAATCGTGAAGTGATGACACATTCGCCTCGAATTGTTGGTTCATGTCTGATAAGCAGTAAGCTGCCTTGTCTGTTGCAGCATTGTACCCATAATTCAATTTTTTTTAAGCCTTAACTGTACCGATATAGTATTTCAGCTACAAAAAAGCCCCTATTATTATAGAGGCTAGTTTTGCTTAAATTTAAAATGTCAGGTTCATGACCAATTTATTCGAGAGTTTCAGCAGGTACGCGCACCCAACCTTCCATCAAGACACGTGCACTACGGCTCATTACCGCTTTTTTCACTTGCCACTGTCCATTTTCCTGCACGGCTTGCGCACCAACACGAAGCGTACCCGATGGATGTCCAAAACGTACCGCTTCACGCTCTCCGCCGCCTGCTGCCAAGTTCACCAAAGTTCCTGGAATGGCTGCAGCAGTACCAATTGCAACAGCTGCCGTGCCCATCATGGCATGGTGTAATTTACCCATCGATAATGCACGCACCAATAGATCGGTATCTGCTACCTGAATTTGCTTTCCGCTTGAAGAAACATAACTTTTTGGTGCAGAAACAAACGCAATTTTTGGGGTATGCTGACGCTTTTCAGCTTCGGCAATTTCCTGAATTAGTCCCATTTGTTTGGCGCCATAAGCACGAATGGTTTCAAAACGTGCCAATGCCTGTGCATCACCATTGATCGCATCTTGCAATTCTGTGCCGGTATAACCAATATCTTCTGCATTCAGGAAAATTGTTGGAATACCCGCATTAATAAATGTAGCTTGAAATGTTCCAATATTTGGCACATCTAAAGTATCCACGACATTGCCTGTCGGGAACATTGCCCCACCCTCGTCACCATCATCGGCAGGGTCTAAAAACTCAATTTGTACTTCTGCTGCTGGGAATGTCACGCCATCCAGCTCAAAATCACCTGTTTCCTGCACCTGACCGTTGGTTATCGGTACATGTGCAATAATGGTTTTTTCAATATTTTTTTGCCAAATACGTACTGTGCACACACCATTTTCTGGAATTTTACTGGCATCGACCAAACCATTACTAATGGCGAATGCACCTACCGCAGCCGTCAGGTTGCCACAGTTACCACTCCAATCCACAAAAGGCTGATCAATTGAAACCTGTCCAAACAGATAATCGACATCATGATCAGGCTGCGTACTTTTAGCCAGAATTACCGTTTTGCTGGTGCTTGAAGTTGCACCGCCCATTCCATCAATTTGCTTGGCATAAGGGTCTGGACTGCCAATGACGCGCAATAAAATTTGATCTCTAATTTTACCTGGCTGCTGTGCTGCTACAGGTAAATCATCAAGTTTAAAAAATACGCCTTTACTGGTACCGCCGCGCATATAAGTCGCTGGAATTTTAACTTGTGGTGCAAAACGCATGAATTTTATTCCCTTGTTTTTGATTGTTATGGTCAATATAAAAAGACCCTTTTGCATGATAACGGTTTTTATTCAAAAGGTATCGTGGTCTTGACTTAAGTATAAAAAAACAACATTTGGTAAAATTTACCCTAGCCAGTCATCTTGATTTATAAGACAAAAATAAAATTAATATATTGATTACGCTAATTTTTAAAATAAAAGCCAGCTAAACTTATTTTTATAATTTGCATAAATTTAATTCATAAATGTATAGCTACTAGGCTAATGAAATTTGATCTATTACAATCTTGTCACTTTTTCATTGTCGGGCTGAATACTTTGAACAACGAGTCTTCACAACTTCAGCGTGGCTTAAAGAACCGCCATATTCAATTGATTGCCATGGGTGGCGCAATTGGTACTGGTTTATTCTTAGGTTCCGCGCAGGTCATCCAATCTGCTGGCCCATCTATTATTTTGGGTTATGCCATTGGTGGTCTTATTGCATTTTTAATTATGCGCCAATTGGGGGAAATGATTGTTCATGAGCCCGTTGCAGGATCATTCAGTCACTTTGCCTATAAATATGCAGGTAAGTTCCCTGGCTTTTTAGCTGGCTGGAATTACTGGATTCTGTATATTTTGGTGGCCATGGCAGAACTCACCGCAGTCGCGAAATATATTAACTACTGGTGGCCGCATATTCCTGCATGGACATCAACACTGTTCTTTTTCATTGTGATTACCATTATTAACTTGGGCAATGTGAAGTTCTACGGTGAGTCAGAATTCTGGTTGGCGATTATTAAAGTCGCGGCTGTAGTCTCGATGATTGTATTTGGTTTATACCTATTACTTTCTGCAGATGCGACCTCCACTGCTTCTTTCAGCAACCTTTGGGCACATGGCGGCTTCTTCCCGCATGGCTTTGAAGGGTTATTCTTTATGTTGGCTTTCCTGATGTTTGCCTTTGGCGGCATTGAATTGATTGGTATGGCAGCAGCCGAAGCGCAAGACCCAGAAAAAACAATTCCTAAAGCCATTAACCAAGTGGTGTTCCGTATCCTGATTTTCTATGTCGGTTCGCTCACTATTCTGTTGTCTTTAGTGCCTTGGAATCAGCTCGATTTAGGTGGTTTAGATAAAAGCCCATTCGTGATGATTTTTAGTCAGATGGGGATTGAATGGGCTGCGCACTTACTGAATTTTGTGATTCTGACTGCTGCACTTTCTGTGTATAACAGTGGGATGTATGCCAACAGCCGTATGTTGTTCGGTTTAGCCAAACAAGGCAACGCACCAAAAATTTTCCTAAAAGTGAATAAACAAGGTGTGCCAATCCCAGCCGTCCTATTCTCTGCAGTGTTGATTTTTGGCTGTGTATTATTGAACTACTTTGTACCAGAAGAAGCCCTAAGCCACCTCATGTACATTGTGGTTGGTGCTTTGGTTCTAAACTGGGCAATGATCAGTTTAACCCACTTAAAATTCAGCAGTACTTTGAAAAAATTGGCTGTTCCAACCAAGTTCCCTGCGCTTTGGTCGCCATTCAGTAACTATCTGGTGTTGGCCTTCATTGCTGTGGTGCTATACATTATGTGGACTCAAGGCTTCAAAGAATCAGTCATTATGATTCCAGTCTGGATTGTTTTAATGTTCATTCTGTTTAAGGTGCTTAATTCCAAAAAACCTTAATTTGGATTGCATTTATATCGCCCCATTTAAAAAGTTACTGCTTCGGCAGTAACTTTTTTTATAGCTCGGTTTTGTCTTTCCGCATGTAAGTTCAACTCTCAGTAAAGTGTAGTTATAAAACCTTCAAATTTTTAATCCTGCTGTAGGATTCTCGTTCAGAATATAAACCAATGAAACACTGCTGTTTTTCTTGATATTTCAACCAATTTATACTCTCCCCAAGGTCATTTACATTCTAAATGATAAAAAGACTCTACTTGAGAAGAATTCTTAGTTATTATTTGAGCACAAAATTTGTCGTGTGAAATATCCATGAATGCGTTTGCTGCACAACCTGCCAATGTATTGACCATCCAACAGCTGAGTAAAAAGTTTGGTTCACGTTTTGCCGTGCAAAATGCAACATGGTCTGCCATGAGTGGGCAGATTGTCTGTTTGCTGGGACACTCAGGATGCGGCAAAACCACCATGCTGCGCTTAATTGCAGGTTTGGAAAATCCAAGCAGTGGTTCTATTCAACTCGAACAGCATATTTTATGGGATGCACAACAACAAATACCTGCAGAATCCCGCAACATTGGTTTAGTCTTTCAGGATTACGCCCTTTTTCCACATTTAAGCGTGCTAGAAAACGTCATGTTTGGCTTAAAGAAATTCCCTAAATCGCAACGTGCTGATATTGCCAAACAAGCCTTAGAACACGTGTCGATGCTGCATCATCAAGACAGCTATCCCTACACGCTTTCAGGCGGTGAACAACAACGAGTAGCTTTGGCACGTGCATTAGCCCCTAAACCGCCAGTTTTACTTATGGATGAACCTTTTTCCAATTTGGATCATCGCCTGCGTGATCAAATCCGTCAAAGTACCATTCAAATTTTAAAACAAACGGCAACCACTACGGTCATTGTCACGCATGACCCTGAAGAAGCGCTGCAAATTGCTGATCAAATTATCTTAATGCATCAAGGGCAAATCATTCAAATTGGCTCGCCTAAGCAACTCTACCTACAACCTAAAACGTTATTTGCAGCGCGCTATTTTTCTGCGTTGAATGAAATTCCTGCACAAGTCAATAATCAAACAATCTCCACCATTTTTGGTCAAGTTGATCGTGGTCAGCAGGATTTAGCACAAGACTTATCTACGCAAAAACAAGTGCAATGCTGCTTCCGCCCTCATCAAGTTCGTGTCAGCAAAACCCCTAGTGAAGGTGCATTACCAGCAAGCGTGCTGTCTTCAAGCTTTATGGGACACGCGCAGCAACTACGTCTAAAACTACAAGATCATGCGCTCACACTTTTGGCACAAGTTAATCATCTTCAAGATTTCCAGCATACCGAACAAGTCTATGTTTCTGTAGATTTAAACAGCTGTTTTTTCTTGGCATCTGATGAGCAATCATCAACCACACCAGATTCTGCTTTAGCTGCTATTCACATTTAAATTTTCGATTAGGAATACCGTATGAAACCAATGTCTAAATTATCGCTGGTTGTTACAGGTCTACTTGCGTTTGGTGCAAGTGTGGCGCAAGCAGCAGAAGTAAACTTATACACCACACGTGAACCTGTTTTAATTCAAACATTATTGACTGAATTCACGCAAAAAACAGGTGTAAAAGTAAATACTGTTTTTATTAAAGATGGTTTATTGGAACGTGTAAAAGCAGAAGGTCGTCGCTCACCTGCCGATGTCATGCTAACCGTAGATTTTGGTAATTTAGTGGACTTGGTAGAAGGTGGCTTAACCCAGCGAGTTAGCTCTAAAACATTAAATAGTGCGATTCCTGCTAACTTACGTGCAGCCAATGGACATTGGTATGCCTTGTCGATGCGTGCACGTGCAGTCTATGCCTCTAAAGACCGTACATCTTTAAAAGCCATCACTTATGAAGATTTGGCTAATCCAACATGGAAAAATAAAATCTGTATTCGCTCAGGCAGCCATCCATATAACACTGCTTTGATTGCGGCTTATATCGCTCATCATGGTGAAAAACAAGCTGAAACTTGGTTGCGTGGTGTAAAAGCTAATTTAGCTCGCCCAGCCAGTGGTGGTGACCGTGATGTGGCACGTGATATTTTAGGAAAAATTTGTGATATTGGCGTTGCCAACACTTATTATGTAGGCACAATGCGTACAGGTGATGCCGAACAACAACGTTGGGGCAATGCGATTAATGTCGTGTTACCGCGTTTTAAAAATGGTGGAACACATGTAAACGTATCGGGTGCAGTGGTCTCTAAACATGCGCCAAACCGTAAAGAAGCTGTACAACTGCTTGAATTTTTAGCTTCAGATCATGCGCAAGCCATTTACGCACAAAACGGCTTTGAATACCCTGTTAAACCTGGTGTAAAAATTGACCCAATTATCGCTAGTTTTGGCAAACTCAATATTGATTCAATTCGTTTAAGCGATATTGCACGTCACCGTAAAGCCGCCAACTTATTGGTCGATAAAGTCCAGTTTAACCGCTAAAATTTTCTGCTTTTATCTTACAGTGCAGTGATTTGCATTGTAAGATGCGCAACTGTTCCCTCCCCCCTTATTTAGTGCCTCTATTGCAATGCTTAAAAATAAATTTAATTTTTTATTTTCGCTCAGTGGGTTATTGACACTACTCGCCTGTTTACCTGTGGTCGCTTTAATTTGGACAGCATTACAAGGTGATAGTGAAATTTGGGGGCATCTGCTGCGTTATGTAATTCCACACACGTTGGCAGAAACTGGGATTTTATTGTTGGGTGTGGGAATTCTCACCATCCTGATTGGTACAGGCAGCGCATGGATTGTAACAGCATATCAATTCCGAGGTCGTGCATTTTTAGATTGGGCCTTACTGCTACCTTTAGCTGTACCAACTTATATTATTGCGTATAGTTATATCGACATTTTGCATCCTATTGGTCCTGTGCAAAGCATTCTGCGTGATTGGTTTAATTTAGAATTACAACAGTTTTGGTTTCCTAATATTCGTAGCGTTTGGGGCGGCATCTTCTTGCTTAGCTTTGTGCTGTATCCGTATGTGTATTTAAGCACCCGTGCAATGTTTCTGATGCAATCAGCCAGTCTAATTGAGGTCGCACGTACATTAGGATTAAAATCCGATCAAGTGTTTTTACGTGTTGCGATTCCATTAGCACGTCCTGCGATTGCTGTGGGTACTAGTCTAGTTTTAATGGAAACCATTAATGATATTGGTGCAACAGAATTTTTAGGCATTAAAACCTTAACTTTGTCGATTTATTCAACCTGGACCAATCAATCGGACTTGGCTGGCGCAGCGCAAATTGCCATTTTCATGTTGATGATCATCACCTTATTGGTTTTGGTGGAGCGTTTAGGTCGACGTAAACAGCGCTATATGAACTCTGCTCAACGCAGCCGTTTAATGCCTGCACAATCGGTCAAAGGTACTAAAGCACTTGTATTATTGGGTTTAGGTTTAATTCCTGTCTGTATTGGCTTTTTAATTCCAACCAGTCATTTATTGGTTCAATCCTATAAACGTATTCAATATGCAGGGTTCTCAGATTATCTGATCCAAGCATCCATCAACACACTGACGCTTGCCAGTATTGCCACCATCGTCACCATTTTGATTGGCTTCTTTATCGTCAGTGCTGCACGTTTTAGCAAACACAACTGGTTTAGCCGCATTTCTAGCTTAGGTTATGCCATTCCAGGAACCGTTTTAGCGATTGGTCTCATGTTGGCTTTGGGTAAAATTGATCATACCATTGCCGACTTTTTAGAATTTAAATTAGGGATACACACAGGTTTATTATTCCTCGGCACCAGTTTTACCCTTATTTATGCTTATGCTGTGCGTTTTTTAGCTATTTCAGTAGGTGGAATTGAGTCAGGCTATAACCGTATTCATGGTGTTTTTGATGATGCTGCACGTAATTTAGGACAAAACAGCTTTGCGATTTTATGGCGTGTGCACTTGCCATTATTGCGTCCTGCCATTATTTCTGCAGCTTTATTAATTTTTGTAGACTGCATGAAAGAGCTGCCAGCAACTTTATTGCTCCGTCCTCTAAATATGGAAACACTCGCTACCCAATTGTATGCAGAGGCCTCTAGAGGAACTTATGAAGATGGTGCTGTGGCCGCCTTGTTGATTGTATTGGTTGGTCTTATTCCTGTTATTTTATTGGCAAAGCTTGGAAAAACCACACGTTAACCCCGTCTTTTGTTGCAATACACTGATTGCAACAATGTTTTTTCACAATAAAAAGTATTTTTTTTAACCAATCAAAAATACTGGAATTGTTGGTCATTTTTTGATTTTATTGCTTTAATTTCAAAGACTAAAGCTTTAAAAAAACATAAACATTAGAACAAATACTCTATTCGGCTTAATTTTTAAACTAATTAGTTTTTCCTAGAGCATTTACTCTTATTTTAATTGTGATATTTTTGTCACATGGAGTAACAAATGGTCTCGGTGAATACAAGCCGAAATCATCCTAGATGAAAGCTTAAAGCATCAACAAAAACTGTCATAAAAGACTTTATAGCCCAAGGGAAATATATAATGAAATTAAAAGCACTAAGCACAGCAATCATTTTAGCAACTGTACCAATGACAGGTGCTTTTGCTGCAGGTATGGATCGTTCTGGTCAATCCATCGCTGCGTTCTTACAACCGGGTAACTACTTTGAAGCAGGTATTTCTGTATTAGACCCAGATGTATCTGGTAAAACTACAGCTATGACCACTCTTATGGGGCAGCAAATTCCATCACACGCAACAGGTGATATGGCAAGTGATTATTACTTCCCTCACGCTGCCTTAAAACTACAAGTCACCGATCAATTTTCTTTCGGTGTAATTTACGATCAACCATTCGGTGCAGAAGCTGAATATACCGCTCAATCAGCAGCATTTAATCCGACAGGAAGTGACGGTACCCGTGCTGAAGTAACAACTGAAAATCTAAGCTTCTTATTTGGTTTCCAACCAACTGAAAACTGGAATATTTATGCGGGTCCAGTTTATCAAACAGCTAAAGGTAATGCTGCATTACGTGGTGCAGCATATAGTCTATTACATGGTTACGATGTAACCATGAAAAAAGACAGCGAAATTGGTTGGTTAGCAGGTCTAGCTTTCCAAATTCCAGAAATTGCACTTAAAGCTTCTTTGACCTATCGCTCTGAAGTTAAGCACGAGTTAGCAACTACAGAAGCAACACCTCAAATTGGCCTTGGTACAACGGTGCTTGCTCCAGCAATGCCTCTTACACCAACAGGAAATACCAAAGTAACAACTCCACAGTCTGTTAATTTAGATTTTCAAACAGGTATTATGGCAGATACCGTTGCTTTTGCTAACGTACGTTGGGTTGATTGGTCTGACTTTAGTATTCGCCCACCTGCTTTTGGCGAAACTTTAGATGGTTTAGCAGAAGCATCTGCTTTACCACTCGTACCTGCTCAATTAAAACCTACGCTAGCAAGCTTAAAAGGTGGCAACCTTGTTGAATATAACGAAGAGCAATGGTCAGCTACTGTTGGTGTTGGCCGTAAACTGAACGATAAATGGGCAGGTAATGTCTCTGTAGGTTGGGACTCTGGTGTCGACAACCCTGTAACTACTCTTGGTCCAACTGAAGGCTATTGGAACGTAGGTCTAGGTGTTCAATATTCACCTGCGCCAAACTATTTCATTGCGGGTGGTGTTAAATACTTCTGGTTAGGCGATGCAACCGCTTTAACAGTTGCTAACCCAAATGTTGGTGAATTTGAAGATAACCACGCAATCGGCTACGGTTTAAAAATGGGTTACCGCTTCTAATTAATTATTCCCAAATCTAAAAACCATCCTTCGGGGTAATGCCAGTCAGTTAAGAAATTGACTGGCATTTTCTTGGATATTTTTGTGCTTTAATTTTCACTACTCGCGGACA
>NZ_JAAZQY010000001.1:48492-164267 GCF_012371315.1 Acinetobacter sp. A1 | reverse complement strand
ACCATTAGAGAAATTTGCTCAGCTTGTTGATTATCATAAGACTTTTCAAACTGTCGCACCTCATGTTTGAATTCGCCATTTATCAAAATAGTGGTTCAATTATTTAATCAAACCACTACTAAAATTTATTTTTTCATCATGGCCTCATATCTCAGAACAAACCCAGCCAATATTAAAATAACAAAATAGTGTAGATAAACAGGCAATACAAAGAACAAGTAATATTCAGTCAAACCACATATTAAATAGTAAAGTACATAGACAATTCCAAGTAGAGAGAAGCCTCGCACATTAAAATTATTAAAAAAAGTTAAAAATTTAGTAATAAAGAAATAAAGAATTGCCCCATAAGTGAAAACCAACCCTAAAAGGCCTAAAACCCCATTAGCAGCCAATTCATGAAAAAATATATTATGCATATGTTGAAAACACACAGGCAGTTTACCGCTCTCCTTTAATTCACAATTATGCTTCTCGACCCCATATGAACTGACACCTATTAGTTTATTTTCCTTAAAAATCTCCCATGACTCTTGCCATAAAAACACTCTAACACCACTACTTGTCTGATAATTTTCTTGAATCAATTGTGATTTATCTTCTGCTAATTGTTTAATTCTTTTTTTTATCGGAGATTCGTCCCATACAATATTTGAAATAACAAAAAAAACACTCAACAAGACCATCAAAAGTGATTTTTTTAAATTAAATTTATAAAAATGAAGAAAATATGCTATTAAAACGATTGGCAAACCTAACCATGTCCCCCTAGATCCATGTAAAATAAGAACAAATATAAGTACCAAACTTAAACATAGATATATATAACTAATCCATCCTTTTTTAAGAAAAGCATAAAAGAGTGCAAAAAAAGACAACGATATAAAAGTTATATCAAAAATAATAATTGGATTAAAGAAAAAACTCAGCAAGCCTCTATTAAATTCCAAAATATAACTATTATAAAATACGTAAGCAAATAAGAAAAATATAAATACAAAAACAGGCTCAAAAATATACTGTTCGCTTTTATTGAAAAAAACCACTAAATAAGGGACAAAAGCTAGAGGCACAACCCAGAAATACTGATTTGATATATTTGTATACGTTTCCACCAACTTATTGGGAATCTGATCAAATCTCCCCATCAACCAATAACTTAATGTAATAAAAACAAAACCAGAACAACAAAAAATTATTAAGCTTCTATCAACTTTAAATTTATGATACTTAAGTGAAATCAAACCTAATACAAATATTATGACAGAGTAATAGTAAACATCAGCACCTTTATCGAAGACAGCTTGGATAGATAAAGCTAGCAAAATTAATGGAACAAAATACACCAATTTATTTTTTAAAAAAAACTCCACCTTAACCCCCTAAAAAATAAAGCATATAATTATTCCACATTTTTTTTAAACTTAATCAAAAAAACGTCTATTTATCTTTATTTCTTAAAGCAGGTTCTTGTAGCCACATGCCCAAAGAGGCATAATCCTACCTTTGCTAAAGGCGGTGCGCTGTTTACGTATTCGCTTCCTTAACCCATATAGTTGGATTTTTAACGCTATGATGCGAACTCATTATTGCGGTTCTTTAACCGAAGCTCAAATTGATCAAACTGTTACCCTGTGTGGCTGGGTACATCGTCGTCGTGACCACGGTGGTGTAATCTTCCTAGATATGCGTGACCGTGATGGTCTTGTGCAAGTCGTGATTGACCCAGACACTCCAGAAGCATTTGCAACTGCAGACAAAGCACGTTCAGAATTTGTATTAAAAATTACAGGTCGTGTACGTCGTCGCTATGCAGGCACAGAAAATGCCAATATGGTCAGTGGACAAATTGAAGTTTTAGGCAAGGAAATTGAAGTTCTTGCAGCATCTGAAACGCCTCCGTTCCCATTGAACGATGAAAATACCAACATTTCAGAAGAAATTCGTTTGAAATACCGTTTCTTGGACATCCGTCGTCCAGAAATGTTAGATCGCTTACGTTTCCGTTCTAAAGTGACCAACCTGATTCGTAACTATTTAGACGATCATGGTTTCTTGGATGTTGAAACCCCAATTTTGACACGTGCTACCCCTGAAGGCGCACGTGACTACTTAGTGCCAAGCCGTGTATCTAACGGTAGCTTCTATGCGCTGCCACAATCACCACAATTATTTAAACAATTGTTGATGGTGGGTGGTATTGACCGTTATTACCAAATCGCAAAATGTTTCCGTGATGAAGACTTGCGTGCAGACCGTCAGCCTGAATTCACTCAAATCGACATCGAAACATCGTTCATGAGTGACGATGACATTATGGATTTGATGGAAGGCATGACCGTGAAGATGTTCGATGAACTTCTAGGCGTGAAATTCGACAAATTCCAACGTATGCCGTATTCAGAAGCAATGCGTGATTACGCATCTGACAAACCAGACTTACGTATTCCACTGAAACTGGTAGACGTTGCAGACTTAATGCAAGACGTTGAGTTCAAAGTATTTGCTGGCCCTGCGAAAGACCCTAAAGGTCGTATTGTTGCGCTTCGCGTGCCTGGCGCGGGTTCATTACCACGTAGCGCGATTGATGAGTACACCAAATATGTTGGCATCTACGGTGCAAAAGGTTTGGCTTACATTAAAGTCAATGAACTTGAAAAAGGCATTGAAGGCTTACAATCTCCAATCGTGAAATTTATTGAGCCAATCGTGCTTGATCTATTAAAACGTGTAGGCGCTGAAAATGGCGATATCGTGTTCTTTGGTGCAGATAAAGCCAAAGTGGTAAACGATGCGATGGGTGCACTTCGTGTGAAAATTGGTCACGATTTGAACCTTGCAACTTGCGAATGGGCACCGCTTTGGGTAGTTGACTTCCCAATGTTTGAAGAAACAGATGATGGTAAATGGACTTCTGTGCATCACCCATTCACCTTGCCAAAATCAAGCGTTGAAGATGTGAAGAGTAATCCAGGCGAAGCATTATCTGTTGCCTATGACATGGTCTTGAACGGTACTGAAATTGGTGGTGGCTCACTGCGTATTTATACTTTAGAAATGCAAAAAGCGATTTTTGAAGCTTTAGGCATTGAAGAAGAAGAAGCCGAAGAGAAATTCAGCTTCTTACTCAATGCGTTACGTTATGGTGCACCTCCGCATGGTGGTTTAGCATTTGGTTTAGACCGTTTGGTGATGTTAATGACAGGTGCATCGTCTATTCGTGATGTGATTGCCTTCCCGAAAACCAAGACAGCTGAATGTCCATTGACTCAAGCACCTGCACCAGTTGAAGCCACTCAATTGCGTGATTTGGGTATTCGCTTACGTGAAAAACCGAAAGCAGAACCTCAAGAATAATTTTTGAAACTGCAAGAAAAACCCTGCAAATGCAGGGTTTTTTTATGAATTGAGATAAAGCCAAGCTAGTGGCATAATAGCGCTTCGTTTTGAATTTTTAGTTGAGCGTTACTATGGCTATGCGTCCTGCAGTTCGTAATCGTGGCATTATGCTAATTGTATTTGCTGTCGCTCAATGGTTATTCATGCGTTACATTTTGGCCAATAACCTATTTGCCTTAGACACCAATGACCGTATTTTGTACTTTAGCTTAAGTTCTATTGGCGGTGCATTTGTGATTTTTGTGGGGCTGATTTATATGGTGTTGGCGGGGAATGCGGATAAACAATAATTTCTATATATCACTCTCAGATTTCTATTTATGTATGCTTTGCTGAAGAATTTTTCTCGTCTTCCGTTAAGAATCATTCAATCTATGGCAAAAGCTGTAGGTTCCCTGCTGTATTATTCAAACTCTTCCGCAAGAACCACAACCGAAATCAATTTAAAATCAGCTTATCCTGAACTTACAGATGCGGAAAGACAAAGCCTAACTAAAAAAAGTCTTAAAAGTCAGTGCATGACGTATGCGGAATCTGTAAAAATTTGGGGCTCATCTACAGAATATGCCCTCTCGTTGATTCAAGAAATTCATGGTGCTGATTTATTTTTAAAAGCTTTAGAAAACCCAAATGGCACTTTGGCTGTTGTTCCTCATTTTGGAACTTGGGAATTACTAAATGTTTGGGTAAATCAACACACTGCACCTGTCATTATGTATAAACCTAGCAAAAATAAAGATTTAGATCGGTTTATGCTAGAAGCTCGTCAGCGTTTGAATGCGACTTTAGTACCAACCGACGATACAGGTGTACGCGCGCTGTTTAAACATTTAAAGCAAGGTGGTTTTTCTGCGATTTTACCCGACCATGTACCTAAAGAATCTGGGGGGATTTACTCTCCTTTTTATGGTCAAAATGCTTTATCCTCCACTTTGCTTTCTAAACTAGCCGCAAAAACCCAATGTTCCGTGATCGGGTTAAGTTGTTTAAGACGTGATGATTTATCGGGTTATGATATTTATGTAACCGAATTATCTAGTGATATTTTATCTAAAAATTTACAACTGTCTGTAGATACCTTAAACAAAGAAATGGAGCGCATGATTAATTACGCTCCAGAGCAGTATTTGTGGGGGTATAAGCGGTTTAGGAAGATTGAGGGAGATAGGAATTTATATAATATGCTTTAGTTCAATACTAACTTTTAATTAAAATTTTCCTGTGCCATTATTTAAAATCAACAACTCTTGAAAAGATTAAAGTTCTTACCTGATTGATTAAACGAAATATTTCTCTTTTTATTTTATTTAAAATTTTTAGCTTAACTTTTGGACTTTCAAACTGAACCCGCCCCTCCTCCAAGGAACTCTCAAAAGTTATTTCCTTATTTTTTACTTTATCTTGAATACATAAAGCTGGGCTTAGTTGATAAACTTTAATACAGTTATCATAAATAGGATTATGAAATAACACCCAATCAATAGGCAAAATATTTTTCTTCATTTTTATTTCAGCAAGTAAACAATCAATAGCTTTTAAAGATAAAATATATCCCGCTCCGCCAAAATGAAAGTGCTTTAATTGATATAAACTTCTATTATGTATATTACCTGCAGAATCACCTAAAAAAATTTTAGTAAGAAATGTCTCTAATTTAATAACATCTATATTTTTAGGAATCCAATTACTACTATTTAGAAATAAAGTTGCATTTTCCCCTAAATATACATCATCTTCGAATATTGCTACATATTTCAAACCTAGCTCTTTGGCACGTAACCAAACTGCTATATGACTCATCGCACATGCTAATTCTGCTGGACTAATTTGATCTGCACTGCATTCTGGAAAATATTTTTGTTTTAATTCAAAAGCTTTCTCTGGAGTTATCGCATCAAAAAATTCAAAGTCAATGCTTTGTTTATTAAAAACCTGCTCAATGTGTTGTCTACGCTCAATCGCTGAAGAAAGGCTAATAACAAAATTTTTCAAAACTAACACCAAATAAACTTGCTTATTAGCGACTAATTATATCAAAAATAGACAATTAAAATTGGAAAAAAATAATTTTTCCTTTATGATTTTATAAATTTAAATTAAATTAATCCATTAATGAAAATCCTACACGTTTTATTAACACGTATGCCTGTTCCTCCACCAAAATACGGAGGAACTGAACGCGTCCTATGGGCTTTATATTTAGGACAAAAGCAACTTGGACATGAAGTAAAATTTATGACCAAAAGCTCAAATACTCATCCAGATGCACTGACATTCGATCCTTCAAAAAAATTAGAAGCGCAAGTTGAAGGCTGGGCTGATATCATTCATTTTCATTTTTTATTTGAAGGTGATATTCAAACTCCTTATGTATGTACAACACATAATCAGCAATTAACACCAAAAACATTCCCGCAAAATACTATTTTCTTAGGAAAAAGACACGCTGAGCGTAGTGGTGCCCAAGCCTTTGTCTATAATGGATTATTTTGGGATGATTACGGACAACCTAATCTAGATAAATCCCAAAACTATATCCATTTTTTGGCCAATGCAAAGTATCGTGATAAGAATTTAAAAGATAGTGTTGAAATTGCACGTAAAGCAAATAAAGCATTACATATACTTGGTAGCAATCGATTCAGCTTAAAATGGAAGCGCAATGGTAAATATCAACCCTATTTCTATGCTGGTAAAGACCTTACTTTCCACGGCATGATTGGTGGTGAGAAAAAAAATGCTGTGATTAGAGATTCACAAGCCTTAATATTCCCTGTTTTAATCCATGAAGCTTTTGGTCTAGCAATGATTGAAAGCCTGTATTTAGGCTGCCCTGTTATTGGAAGCCATCATGGTTCTGTACCTGAACTCATCATTCCTGAAGTTGGACTAAGTACTTCCAGCAAAAATGAAATGGTTGAGGCACTCAAAAATATTGACCAATTCAGCCGTAAAGCTTGTCACGAATATGCCCGAGATAAATTTAATCATCTTGTAATGAGTAAAAAATACCTTGAATATTATGAACAAGTTCTGAATGGCTATCCTTTACATAGTGAGCCTCCATATTGTCCGGGTAATTTAGATATTTCTCTTGGCTTAGAAGAATAACTCGACTATTCTTCTAAATATGAAATCAGTTATTGATACCATTCCAAGTTTTGACATTCACTCATTAAATAGGGTTGATGCTGATTCAGTGTGAACCCTTTTATAACCTGCTCATATTTTTTCAAATATCCTTGGGCCATTTTTTCAGCATTAAATTGGTCTACAACATGTTGCTGACAATATAAGGGATCAAATTTTTGAGTATTAATAGCATCAATTAACTCTTCAGCATTATTTGATAAAACGCCACATTCACTTGGTACCAGTTCAGGAATTGCACCATAAGGCGTTGAAAAGACAGGACTACCAAAATACATACTTTCAATAATAGCGAGCCCAAAAGGCTCATGCCAACGAACAGGAAAAATCAATCCTTTCGAACCATTTAACAGTGAAAGCTTCTCTTGACCACCCACCATGCCATGAAACTTAATTTGAGAAGAGAAAGTTAAGCGCAGACCACGTTTAAAATTAAAACGATCACCACCTAAAACATGTAACTGCTGATTAGCCTTTTTTGCAATATGAATCGCCCCTTTAACATTTTTCAAACGCCAAGCAGCTTTACCCAAAAAGTGATAATAACCTCGCTCCTTCGCCCAATCTACCTCACCATAATTTGACCAATCCAATCCATTTAATACATAAGCATCAGAGTTATGTCTCTTTGCATGATCACGTGAAACAAAAATGGTATTTTTATCTAGATACTCATTAAGTTGAGCATTACCATGCTCTGTAACAACATAAGGTATTTTAATATCACAATTTTTAGGCTGGAATTGTAAGTGAGCCACATCAATATAATCAGGAATCTGTTGAGCAATTGTCAGTGCAGGATTCATCTCTATTACTTTAGCAAAATCACAATGTGACCCTTTAGGAACTAAAAAAGTAACCTGATGACCTAGTTTAACTAACTCTTTCGCTAAATCCCAAATCACACGCTCTGTCCCACCATACGCATAAACCGGAATGGGAGACATATTGGCAATTAAAATATTCATTATTATTTCTTCTCTTTATTCATCTGCCATAACATTAAATATTTATCTAATGTATATCCCATTGAAGCCATAGCTAGCAAATAACCATAAGCCCCACCTATAAAGTCACCCCGAATAATATACTCACGAATAAATGAAAATATTGCTCTTAAAATACTAGAAAAAAAACCAACCTTCTTGCCATGTTTATATTTGTCAGATGCCCAATCATGGCTATAACGAATATTTTTAACCAAAAAGTGATGTAAATCATCATTAGTTAAATGTGCTAAATATCCTGCTAGTCGCACACTAGGCACATTTTTTTGATCTAAAGACTCATGTACTTCTAATGATGAGTATTTAAAACTCTCATTTGCATACAAACGAGCAAGCTTATCTGAATACCAAAATCTTTTTTGTACCTCAACACCACAAAATTGATTCACACGAGCAAACGTGAAAACTTTGTCATGTTGTACAGGCTGTTTTAGCACATTAACAATCGACTCTCTCAGTGATTGATCTAAGCGCTCATCTGGATCCAATACAATCACATATTCTTTTGTGGCATAACTTTGTGCTAATTGTCGCTGAAGGCCAAAACCTTGCCAATCTGTATTTACATACCACTTAGCACCATATTGTTCTGCAATCGTGCGAGTATTATCTGTGCTGCCCGAATCTAAAATTATAATTTCATCGACCAAATCATGTACTGTATCTAAACATGCAGCTAAATGCTTAGATTCATTCTTCGCAATCATAACAAGTGACACAGTAGATTTTTTTTCGGTTTGGTCTACTGGCTTTAAAGTATGTGTTAACTTTAAGGAATCCTGAAAAGTCTGTTCTGCCCGATTATGCTTTAAATCGTACAAAATAGCGTATTTATTAAATGTATATTGGGTAAATAATAAGGCATATACAAACCCATATTTACCCATTAAAAAACGACCATCTATAAAATACTGTTTTATGAAGGCCCAAAACGTATGAAAAAACACGCCAAAAATTCCAACCGTTTTTCCTCGCTGATCACGGTCTATCGCCCAGGCCTTGGCATAATCTAAACGTTTCTCTAACCAAAATTTAGGAGTAGGCGCAGTTTGGTGTAATAAGAAACCCGATAATGTTTTTGTGATTGCATCAGTCAGCACGACCGACTCATGCACCAAATTATCATTGTACTGATAACTCTTCGGATATAAGCGCCAATGCGCTTTTACAGGCCAAAATGCATTGTCAATTTGATGTTCAAATATACAATCTAAACGCTTTATACCAAAAACAGTTTGTGCGGGCGGTTGCTGAATCGCAGCTAAAATACTATGTTTTAATTCTTCTGTAACAACTTCATCAGCATCTAAAGCTAAAATCCACTCACCCGTTGCAAAAGATTGGGCTATTTGGCGTTGTTTGCCAAAACCTGGCCAGTTAAGATTTTCATACCACTGACCGCCAGCGTCTTCTACCAACTGTCGTCCATGATCTGTACTTCCTGAATCAAGTACAATCAACTCATCAATCCAACCATGCAGTGCAGGCAAAGACAACTCAAGATTTTTTGCTTCATTTTTTACAATCATGACCACACTTAAACGATGCAATCGGGTGTCATGATTTAACGCAGGATGCTGATTCAATTACTGCCAAGCCTCTTTAATCCAATCCGATGGTAATACATAACGATACCACTTACCCCCACCACCATGAATTGCATCAGGCGGGTTAATTTCACCATGAAAGATAATAATTTTTACACCATCTGGCTTTACAGGTGGCTTAAAATAAGCCATCGGAATTTTTTGCAAACAATGATATTTATAACTTTTGCACCAACTGTCTGGCCAGTAAGTTAACTTTTTCTCTTGATCCACATACCAAGATAAATATGCTTGCTCATTACGGAACTTTTGACGAATTTCATCAAAATGTTCACGAAAATATGGCAATAAACCAGGAAATGCACCTAACTTAAAACGATATACTGAACTGTTACCCGTAATACGCCACGGACGCTTCCAGTCATGAATAATCAAAAAATCACCTGGATGGGTAAAAAAACCATCAATATTATCAACAATCACCACATCTAGGTCTAAAAACAGAGCATTACCTGTTAAACCATATAAATCTGGCTCAAAGGTCGAAAGCTTGTTCCAACCACGTTCAGGTGCACCTTCAGGCAATGCAAGTGGCGGAATCGGGAAACATTCTACATTTGAATCAATACCTTCAGTACGATCCGTCAAACACACCATTTTAAAATCGACTGTGGTATGTCGCTTCACCATATTATAAAGACGATTCACATACTCAGACCCGTATTTTGTGCCCCATTTCATACAGATCACAACATTCTGCTCAGTCAAATTATCTGCCTGAGCCTTTAGGTCATTTTGATTCATGTTCATGCATCCATTATCCACCCGTGCAATTTCAATATCATACCATTAACACGGCATAACTGAGATGCTTGCTTTTCATTTCTGCACAGTTTAACGCAAATCTTTCATAGAAATATAAGCTTCACCAAACCGTCATCGAGCTTGAATAATTTTTCACCACATTAAACACATATAAATAATAAGAAATTTGCTTGAATATGAAAATCGCAATTGCAGGTACAGGTTACGTCGGTTTATCCAATGCCATGATTTTTGCCCAACATCATCAGGTCGTGGCTTATGATCTCTTAGAAGAAAAAGTTAAATTACTTAATCAAAAAATATCTCCTATTCGTGATCCTGAAATTTCTGAGTTTTTAACAAAATCAGAATTAAATTTTCAAGCCACACATTGCAAAGTCGATGCCTATCAGCATGCAGATTTTGTGATTATCGCTACGCCTACTGACTACGACCCAGATACCAATTACTTCAATACGCAAAGTGTTGAAGCAGTCATTCAGGATGTATTGGCTATTAATCCTTTGGCAACCATGGTGATCAAATCCACTGTACCTGTAGGCTTTACCCAGCAGATTAAGAAAAAATATCACACTGGAAATATTATTTTTTCGCCTGAATTCTTACGTGAAGGCAAAGCCCTACATGACAATCTCTACCCATCACGTATTATCGTAGGTGAAAAATCCGAACGTGCAAAACAATTTGCCAATATGCTTATAGAAGGCGCCATCAAAAAGGACTGTCCTGTACTTTTTACAGACTCCACTGAAGCCGAAGCCATTAAGTTATTTGCCAACACATTTCTAGCCATGCGTGTTGCCTACTTCAATGAATTAGACACTTATGCCCAAATTTATAATCTAGACACGCGACAAATTATTGATGGTGTATGTTTAGACTCACGTATTGGTCAGTTTTACAACAATCCATCCTTTGGTTATGGCGGATACTGCCTCCCTAAAGACACCAAACAACTACTCGCAAACTATGCGCAAGTTCCGAGCAACTTGATTAAAGCCGTAGTAGATGCCAACCAAACCCGTCAAGAATTTATTGCAGAATCCATTCGTAAGCGTGAACCTAAAGTAGTTGGAATTTATAGACTTACCATGAAAAGCGGTTCAGATAATTTTCGCGCCTCGGCAATACAAGGCGTAATGCAATATCTCAAAGCCTACGGGATTAAAGTGATTATTTATGAACCGGGGCTACAGCAGAAAAAATTTCTCAACTCTAAAATCATTCATGATTTAGCCGAATTTAAACAACGTGCCGATTTAATTGTCTGCAACCGTAAATGTTCATTGCTGCAAGATGTACAAAATAAGGTTTATACGCGTGATGTATTTGGAATGGATGATTAAAACACGCATACAACTCATCCATCAGCACACCAATTTTCAATATAAGGTACGCTCCAGCTATTATTTCTCCCATAAAAAGCCCTTATATAAAATAAGGGCTTTTCAAGATAAAGATTAAACTAAAACTTAGTTTTTTCTCTTTGTCTACAATCTTGTTTGCTTGAATCCAATGTATAAGCGAATTCAAGGCACTGCTTTGAATGAAGTGCAAGGAGTGAAAGCACTGCTTTACTTTTCTTAAGGCACGTAACAACAAATATAAAAAAACCACTCAAATTGAGTGGGCTTTCACATTTAAATCAACTGATTCGAGAAATTAGTTTTTCTCTTTGTCTACGATTTTGTTTGCTTGAATCCAAGGTACGAAAGAATAGCAAAGCACTGCTTTACTTTTCTCAAGGCACGTAACTACAAATATAAAAAACCCACTCAAATTGAGTGGGCTTTCACATTCAAATCAACTGATTCGAGAAATTAGTTTTTCTCTTTGTCTACGATTTTGTTTGCTTGAATCCAAGGCATCATTGCACGTAACTTGTTACCAGTTACTTCAATACCATGTGCAGCGTTTTGACGACGACGTGCAGTCATAGATGGGTAGTTTAACGCACCTTCTTGGATGAACATCTTCGCATATTCACCAGATTGAATACGTTTAAGTGCATTACGCATTGCTTCACGAGACTGTTCGTTAATTACTTCAGTACCTGTTACATATTCACCGTATTCAGCATTGTTAGATACTGAATAGTTCATGTCAGCGATACCGCCTTCGAACATCAAGTCAACGATCAATTTAAGTTCGTGTAAGCACTCGAAGTAAGCCATTTCTGGTGCATAACCAGCTTCAACCAAAGTTTCGAAGCCCATTTTAACCAATTCAACAGCACCACCACAAAGAACTGCTTGCTCACCAAATAAGTCAGTTTCAGTTTCTTCACGGAAAGAAGTTTCGATGATACCAGTACGACCACCACCCACGCCTGAAGCGTAAGAAAGTGCAACATTACGCGCGTTACCAGAAGCATCTTGGTGAATCGCGATCAGGTCTGGAACACCTGAACCACGTTGGTATTCTGAACGTACTGTGTGACCAGGTGCTTTAGGTGCAACCATGATTACGTCTAAGTCAGCACGTGGAACAACTTGGTTGTAAAGAACCGAGAAACCGTGTGCAAATGCAAGTGTCGCGCCTTGTTTGATGTTTGGCTCGATTACGTCGCGATAAAGTTGTGATTGAAACTCATCTGGAGTCAAGATCATAACAACGTCAGCTTGAGCTACAGCAGCAGGAACTTCAGCAACTTTAAGACCCGAATTCTCAGCTTTTTTCCAAGAAGTAGAACCAGCACGTAAACCTACAGTTACGTCTACACCAGAATCTTTAAGGTTAAGCGCGTGTGCGTGACCTTGTGAACCGTAACCAATGATTGCTACTTTCTTAGACTGGATGATAGATAAGTCGCAGTCTTTATCGTAAAAAATTTGCATTGCTGTCTCCGCTAAAATGCTTTGGATTCCTATCTTGCTCAAATGCAGGTCTATTCAGCATTTGAGCAAGCTCTCCATCCTTTGAGATGGAATGAATTCGATGAATAAAATTAACTAAATTCAGTTAAATGGTTAAAACTTTTTCGCCACGTGCAATACCAGACACACCTGAACGCACAACTTCTAAGATCGTATTTTCTGCAATCGCATCAATAAAACCGTCAAGTTTTTCAGTTGTACCCGCAAGCTGTACAGTATAAGTGGTCGGTGTTACATCTACAATTTGTCCACGGAAGATGTCTGCTGTGCGTTTAATTTCAGCACGTGCAGCGCCCGATGCTTTTACTTTAATCAGCATTAATTCACGCTCAATATGTGGACCTTCTGACAAGTCGACCACTTTTACCACTTCAACCAATTTGTTTAATTGCTTGGTGATCTGCTCAATTTTATGATCATCACCATACGTGGTCAGTGTTAAACGTGAAAGCGTTGGGTCTTCGGTTGGTGCAACGTTTAAAGTCTCAATGTTATAACCACGCTGAGAAAATAAACCGACTAAACGAGAAAGCGCACCTGATTCGTTTTCAACGAGAACGGAAATAATGTGTCTCATTCTGTACGCTCCCCTTTACCTAACCACATATCTTTCATAGATTGACCCGCAATTTGCATCGGATAAACGTGCTCTGTACGGTCAACCATTACGTTAATGAATACACATTTATCATTAATCGCCATTGCTTCTGTAAGCTTAGACTCAAGCTCATCGGCATGGTTAATCTGAATACCCACATGACCATAAGCTTCCATCAATTTAGGGAAGTCTGGCAATGAGTCAACATAAGAACTAGAGTGACGACCTTCATAGTTCATGTCTTGCCATTGTTTAACCATACCTAAAGCTTGGTTATTTAAGCACAAGATTTTTACGTTCAAGCCATATTGCTTACAAGTTGAAAGCTCTTGGATACACATCTGAATTGATGCTTCACCTGTAATACAAACAACTTGTTGATCTGGATAAGCTAGTTTAGCCGCCATTGCATATGGCAAACCTACGCCCATCGTACCCAAACCACCAGAGTTCAACCATTGACGTGGACGCTTGTACTTGTAGTAGTTCGCGCCAAACATTTGGTGCTGACCTACGTCAGAAGTAATGATCGCATCACCATTGGTCACTTTATCCAATGCTTCAACTACTTGTTGTGGCTTCATGCTGCCATCAGTTGGCTTGTCATATTTCAGACCATGAACTTTGCGCCATTCATTGATCTGATTCCACCACGCAGCAATTGCTTCTGGGTTTGGCTTAGAAACATTTAACTGTTTCAACTGCACTAGCATTTCCTGAAGTACAGGTTCAACTGCACCCACAATTGGAATATGTGCCATGATGGTTTTTGAAATCGTCGCAGGGTCGATATCAATATGAATTACTTTGGCATTTGGACAGAATTTCGCAGGGTTATTAGTTACACGGTCATCAAAACGCGCACCAATACACAAAATCACATCGGCATTGTGCATGGTCATATTGGCTTCATACGTACCATGCATCCCCAACATACCAATAAATTGTGGATCATTGCCCGGGAACGCGCCCAAGCCCATCAATGTATTGGTTACAGGGAAACCTAAAATGTGTGCAAGTTCAGTCAATTGCTCCGATGCATTACCTTGAACCACACCACCGCCTGAATAAATCACAGGGCGTTTTGCATTCAACAATTCATCAATTGCTTTACGAATTTGACCTGAGTGACCACGATGCGGTGGCTGATAAGAACGCATCTTCACTTTTTCAGGATATTCGTAAGCAAATTTTTCCGCTGGGTTGGTTGCATCCTTTGGAATATCAACCACAACAGGACCTGGACGGCCTGAAGATGCAATATAGAAAGCCTTCTTAATCACTGAAGGAATTTCACTTGCATGACGCACTTGGAAACTGTGTTTTACAATCGGACGTGAAATACCCACCATATCGGTTTCTTGGAAGGCATCTTCACCAATTAAGTGTGTTGCAACCTGACCAGACAAAATCACCATTGGGATTGAGTCCATATACGCAGTTGCAATTGGAGTTACTGTGTTGGTTGCACCAGGACCTGAAGTCACTAGCACCACACCAGTTTTACCTGTTACGCGCGAGTAGGCATCTGCCATATGACCAGCAGCTTGCTCATGACGCACGAGGTAATGATTAATTTTGTCTTGTTGAAAGAACGCATCGTAAATATGAAGTACTGCGCCGCCTGGGTATCCAAAAACATGCTCAACGCCTTCGTCCGCCAATGCGCGAACGAGCATTTCACCACCAGATAAAAGTTCCAACGTGATTCACCCTAGTCTTATCACTGCAAAATGGGAGACACCTGCAGTGTTTTGTTCATTAATTCCTGCACTGTTATAGCACACATATTTCATAGTTTTCATAGCAATAGGAAAAATTTCCGATCTGATTACCGTATAAGCAATATGAGATCTAAAACGTGTTGGGGTAAACACATTTTATAAGCTTTGTTCAGCTTCTCGGCTAGAGAAGTTGCCCATTGCATGACATGACACTTATTCGAAGGGTGATCGATCTAAGGCACATAAAACTAAAGTGTGCATTTTTGTAGTTTCATCGACTAAAGTCAAGTTTAAAAATCGGGTTTTTCTGCTTTATTCATAAACAGTGCATTTTTTAAGCTTTGTGCTGTACTTCACAATTTTCACTCAAATCCAACATTCCCATATAAAACATATAATTTCAGACACTTGCCTTATTTTCTATAAATTTTTCATATCAAAACCATAAAAATAAAGAATAAGTCAAAAAAAATAGACATTGTTTATTTATGAATTGGCTTTAAATTTGACGTCATTTTTAATGAACACAGCACCCTGAGCATCGTCTATTTTTAAAGCCGTTTCGCTCTTCATCAAATAGCGCAGGTTATCGTGTAAAAAAGCCCCTAAAAGTGCTGTCATCCTGACACATCCTTGCTAAAATTTAGACAATTTCATCTTTAGTTTTTTCAGGTCTGCTTTTGCACCTTTACTCAGGACATTTACAATGAAAAACCACGTTCGTCGCTTGAGTTATCTTTCTGCAAGCTTGATGTTAATTTTAGGCACCAGTGCGGTATCTGCAAAACAATACTATAAATGGGTCGATGCAAAAGGTTCGACGCATTACACCACCACACCTCCACCTAAAACTGCAAAAAAACAAGGAAAGGTCGATACCTATGGCTGGAGAAATTCTGCGCCGAACATTCCAAATCAAACTACCAATGCCACGACAGCACCCGCAAATAGCACAACGCCTGCAAATGCTAACAATACGGCTCCCACTCCCGTAATGGATCAGCAGCAACGTGAAGCCAATGATGCTTTGAATAAAGCACAACAAGAACGTGCCAATCCAGCCGTTTTCTAATTTTTAGCCTGCAAAGTATTGGCTACTTAAATTTTCCTGCACAATCCAGCGCGCAAAATTCACTTTTTGCTGCATTTTGCGCTATGCTGTGCAACACACTTTTTTTAACCGTTTATTCCTGATTTTAACCTTATGACTACTCACATTGACCCTGAATATCAAGCCAGTGCGATTGAACCTCAAGTCCAGAATGACTGGGAATCTCGCAAAGCCTTTAAAGTTGCCGACACTGTCGAAGGTCCACATCGTTATATTCTCTCGATGTTCCCTTACCCAAGCGGCAAACTGCACATGGGTCACGTGCGTAACTACACCATTGGTGATGTGATTAGTCGTTTCCACCGTTTAAAAGGCGAAACCGTATTACAACCTATGGGTTGGGATGCGTTTGGCTTACCTGCTGAAAACGCGGCTATTGCCCATCAGGTTGCACCTGCTAAATGGACCTTTGAAAATATCGCCTACATGCGTGACCAATTGAAAAAATTGGGTTTGGCAGTAGATTGGGATCGTGAATTTGCCACCTGTACCCCAGAGTATTATCACTGGGAACAATGGTTATTCGTGCAACTGTATAAAAAAGGGTTAATTTATCGCAAACTCTCGACAGTAAACTGGGATCCTGTCGATCAGACTGTTTTAGCCAATGAACAGGTCGAAAATGGTCGTGGCTGGCGTTCAGGTGCATTGGTAGAAAAACGTGATATTCCAATGTACTACTTCCGCATTACCGATTATGCCCAAGAGTTACTCGACGATTTAGAAACTTTAAAAGATGGTTGGCCGCAACAAGTCTTGACCATGCAGCGTAACTGGATTGGCCGCTCTCAAGGGATGGAAATTACCTTTCCTTCGGCAAATCCTGAAATTTATGCAGATGGTTTAACTGTATTTACCACGCGTGCCGATACCTTAATGGGTGCAACTTATGTGGCTGTTGCCGCAGAACACCCAATGGCGTTAAAAGCCGCAGAAAATAATGAGCAATTGAAAGCGTTTATTGAAGAATGCCGTATGGGTTCTGTTGCAGAAGCTGACCTTGCGACTGCCGAGAAAAAAGGCATGGCAACAGGTTTATTTGTGAAGCATCCTGTGACAGGTAAAGAGTTACCAGTTTGGATTGCCAACTATGTGTTGATGTCTTACGGTTCTGGCGCAGTAATGGCCGTGCCTTCACACGATGAACGCGACTTTGAATTTGCCAATAAATTCCAATTGCCAATTATTCAGGTGATTGATGCCAAAGGCGCTGAAGATGCAGACTTTGACGCAACTCAGTGGCAAGAATGGTACGGCTCTAAAGAAGGTAAATTGGTCAATTCAGGCGAATTTGATGGTTTAGATTTCCAAGCAGCATTTGATGCACTATTGGCAAAATTAGAACCACAAGGTTTAGCCAATGTAAAAGTACAATTCCGCTTACGTGACTGGGGTGTTTCACGCCAACGTTACTGGGGTTGCCCAATTCCAATGATTAACTGTGAAAAATGTGGCCAAGTTCCAGTTCCAGAAGATCAACTGCCTGTGATTTTACCAACTGATGTTGTACCAGATGGTTCAGGCAACCCACTGAATAAAATGCCTGAATTCTACCAAACCACCTGCCCTTGCTGTGGCGGCGAAGCACGTCGTGAAACCGATACGCTAGATACCTTTGTAGAATCATCTTGGTATTACGCACGCTATGCATCTCCAGACTTTACTGGCGGTATGGTCAAACCAGAAGCTGCGCAAACTTGGTTGCCTGTAAACCAATATATTGGTGGTGTAGAACATGCGATCCTTCACTTATTGTATGCACGTTTCTTCCACAAACTTATGCGTGATGAAGGCGTAGTTCAAGGCAATGAACCATTCACCAACTTGCTGACTCAAGGCATGGTACTGGCAGATACCTTCTACCGTGAAGCAGAAAGCGGTAAGAAAACTTGGTTTAACCCTGCCGACATCGAACTTGAAAAAGACGAAAAAGGCCGTGTGCTTTCTGCAAAATATATGGGCGATGGTCAAGCGGTCATTGTTGGCGGTCAGGAAAAAATGTCGAAATCGAAAAACAACGGTATCGACCCGCAAGCGATTATTGACCAATACGGTGCAGATACTGCACGTGTGTTTATGATGTTCGCAGCACCACCTGATCAGTCTTTAGAATGGTCAGATGCAGGTGTAGAAGGTGCTAACCGCTTCTTAAAACGTGTATGGCGTTTGGCGGCAGGCTTCCTTGAAAAAGGCAGCAATGCAACGACTATTGAAAGCAGCAAACTTGCCACAGCAGCGCAGGACTTACGTCGCAAAACCCATGAAACCATTCAAAAAGTGGGAGATGATATTGAGCGTCGTCATGCATTCAACACTGCAATTGCAGCCTTGATGGAACTCTTGAATGCGTGCAACAAGTTTGAAGCACAAGATGAACAAGACCTTGCCGTTGAGCGTGAAGCGATTGTGACTTTATTAACCTTGCTTGCACCTTTTGCACCACACTTAAGCCAAACCCTATTGGCACAGTTCGGAATTGAGTTAACTTCAACCCTCTTCCCAACCGTAGATGAGTCTGCCTTAACCCGCAACACACAAACGATTGTGGTGCAAGTCAATGGTAAATTACGTGGCAAGCTAGATGTGGCTGTGGACGCTTCTAAAGAGGACATCCTTGCACTGGCCAAAGCTTTACCAGAAGTACAACCTTTCTTGACTGGCCCAACCAAGAAAGAAATTGTAGTACCAAATAAGTTAGTGAATTTGGTGGTTTAAATCCTTAAGTTCCATCTCCTTTTAGGAGAGGGCTAGAGAGAGGTAAATATATACCCCCTCATCCTCTTGCGGAATATATCCCTGATCCCAGAGGGAGAAGGAACTTTCTGAAGGATTTCACAATTTCCAAACAAAGCCCGTTGTCAGTCAACGGGCTTTCCACCTACAATCAAGATATTCTCAACTTCCGCTTTTAAACCTTCAAGAATATTACAGAGGACAGCACATGCACTTTAGCCAACGTTTAGCAGTCATTGTTTTAACTTGCGGACTCAGTGCTGGCTTAGTCGGCTGTGGTTTTCATTTAAAAGGCACCAATCCAAGCATTGCACCTGTGGCCTATTCAAAAATGAGTCTGGCACTCCCTAGCAATGCTGAAGAATTAGAAGAAAAGCTATCTATTCACATGGGCACAGCAGGTGTCCAACTCAGTAATGACCCTAATGCCTACGTGTTGCGTGTATTGGAATATACCCCACAACGCCTAAGATTGAACGGCAAACTGGTCGAAACTTTATTACGTTTAAGCGTGACGTTCCGCATTGAAGATGCGCAAGGCAACCCTGTGACTGAGCCCCGTACCGTCATGGCAAGTCGTAGTTACCAGTATGATGTGGCAACTGTAAACACTGATGATCAGGAACAAAAATTTTTAAGAGAAGTGATTATTGATGATGTTGCGCAGCAAATTGTGCGTCAAATTTCATCTAACCGCTTACCTTTGGTCAACCCACCAGTTTACACGCCTAATAAATAAGCAACTGAGTTCAGATTAATCTATGAAACTTGACTATCTACAAGCCCTAAAACGTGTTGATGAAGCACGTGGCGCATGGATTTTGCATGGTCAAGAACCTTTACTCGAGCAAAACTTGCTGGATGCTTTTCGTGCAAGTTGGCAAAAACAAGAGATCGAACGCCAACGCTATGATTTAAATAGCGTTAGCGACTGGAAAAATGTATTTAATGCTTTAAATAGCTTGTCCTTGTTTTCTAGTCAACTGGCCGTAGAAGTACATGGCAACATCAAGCCCGATGCCACCACCCTAAAACAACTGAAAAGCTATATTCAGCATAATGAACAGAATTTGCTGTTGGTGGTCATGCCCAAACAGGACAGCAACAGCTTAAAATCCAGTTTTTTCCAGTTAATTGATGCCAACGGAGTCAATGTTGCGCTGACCGCCAATTACCCCAAAGATCGACTGCAAATTTTAGCCTTAGAAGCAGAAAAATTAGGTATCCAATTAGGGCATGATGCATGGCAATGGTTAGAGCAGCACCATGAACACAACCTTTTGGCTGCAAAAAATAGCTTGATGCGGGTGAGTGATACCTTTCCTGAAATTCAACAGATTCAAATTGAACATTTACATGCTTGCCTGCAAGATCAGTCCCGTTACAGTACGTATGATTTAAATGATGCTTTACTGGCAGGCAATCTGGCGCAGTCCATGAAAATTTTTCAATACTTAATCGCTTCGGGCGAAGCCATGAGTTTGATTTTATGGAGCATCAGCAAAGAAATGCGTCTACTGATGCAACTATTTGAGCAACCGCAAAATGCCCTGCAACTCGGGATTTGGAAAAATAGAGTCAGTGTTTATCAACAGGCCTTACGGCGTTTAAACCCAAACTGTTTTTTGCACTGGCCAGCTTTATTATTACGCATTGATGCTGCAATTAAAGGGATGTCCAAGGAAAACCCTGAACATCTGGTGCTTCAAGCGATCACTGAACTGTGCGGTAAAACCCTGTTTGCGACATCACCTGCCTAATATCTTAAGTCAATTTTTGATTTAGGCGGTTGGTGAAAACTAAAACCTAGCTAAAGAAACGCGCAAACCAACTTTTACCTTTCTTTTGTTCTTGCGAACGCAAATAATGCAGCATATTGTCACGCACAGCATCGACATAGTCCTGATCATCATGCTGAATATGGTTAATTAGCCATTTAGACAATAAACGATACAAATCATTTTCTACCGATTCGCCATTAGCAAAACGCTGACGGCAATCATTCAGACGTTTCACAAACAATTCATGAATACCGCGGTGCGAAGGCAAATATTGATAATTCACCTGCGCCAATAAGTTTTCTTCAAAACTAAAATGCGATTGTGTGTAATCAATCAAATCATCTAAAACTTCTTTAATTTGTTCACGCGCACCCGTGGCCCGAATTTTTTCTAGCGCATTAATATAGTCCAAAATTTGACGATGCTGATTGTCAATCACATCAATTCCAATATTAAACTTTTCACTCCATTCCATGATTTACCCCTCAGATTTTTTGATTAAAGTCGTGTTTTATCGCATCATCCCGATGCCGTATTATCCTAATGATTAAAGCCATAACTATTTTATGGAATTCGATACTAGCTGCTTTTAATTTTTAAATCCATATAGAAAATAAGGTTTTTTAATCATCTTAGACCATAGTTGTAGTTTCAACTAAATTTTAATTAAAATTCATAAAAATATCATAGAGATGAACTAAAATAGTGCAGGGGTAAATTGACCTAAATTAGGGCAAATTTATGTCACTATGTGGTGCAATTAAAAAGCACTTTAATTCCCCCTAAATCAGATGATAATTCTCATTTGCAATTTCTTTAAAAAATTCACGATTTATCCTTATTTCGCTTCTATAATTCCCTTAATTTCTTTTTCTGCTTTTTTTGACTCATGCCAAAAATAAAATCGACCAAACTTATTCTGGGAATTGTGATTGCCTGTTTAGTTGCACTTGCAGCATGGTATTTTTTCAAACCAAAAACAGAGCAGCCGCAATACATCACCGCTGAAGTCAGCCGTGGCGATATTGAAAGTGCGGTTTTGGCAACAGGCGTACTTGAAGCCACCAAAATGGTCAGTGTCGGTGCGCAGGTTTCAGGTCAGGTCAAAAAAATGTATGTCGAATTGGGTGATCAGGTCAAACAAGGCCAATTGATTGCCCAAATTGATTCGGTACGTCAAGAAAATGAATTTAAAACTGCTCAAGCCAGTATTAAAAATCAACAGGCGCAATTGGCTGTCAGACAGGCCAATCTCTCCAAAGTCGCAGCAGAATATCAACGTCAACAAGCCATGTATGCGCAAGACGCCACTTCACGCGCTGAACTGGAAAGTGCTTTAGCCAACTATAAAACGGCACAAGCCGAGATTGCTGCAATTAACGCTCAAATTGAACAGTCCCGTCTAACCTTAGACACTTCTAAAGAAAATTTAGGCTATACCCAAATTCTTGCGCCAATGGATGGTACCGTGGTGGCGATTGTGACCGAAGAAGGTCAAACCGTAAACGCTAACCAAAGTGCACCCACCATTGTCAAACTGGCTAAATTAGACACCATGACTGTAAAAGCAGAAATTTCTGAAGCAGATGTGATGAAGGTCGAAGAAGGTCAAACCGTTTATTTCACCACTTTGGGCAACAGTGAGAAAAAGCATTACGCAGCCTTGCGCCAAGTTGAACCTGCACCAAAATCCATTAATACCGAAACCAGTAATAGTAGCTCTTCATCATCTAGCAATGCGGTGTATTACAACGCCTTATTTGATGTACCCAATGAAGATGGCAAGCTGCGCATTAACATGACAGCACAAGTATCGATTGTATTGGCCGAAGCACGTAACGTACTCACAATTCCAGCGGCTGCCGTGCAAGGCTCCAATCGCTCACGTGGTCGTAGCAACAATGCAGACACATCTGCACGTACTGAACGCAACAAAACGGATGAAAAATTGCCAAATCGCCCTGCCCGCTTAGAACTCACGGCCAATGAAAAAGCACTTATAGATCAAGGCAAAGCGTCTTTAGGCACAGTACGTGTTTTACAGGCCGATGGTTCAGCCCAACCGCAACCTGTATTGCTCGGGCTGAACAACCGCGCAACCGTACAAGTTATTCGCGGCTTAAAACTGGGTGATCAAGTGATTATTGCCGATGGTTCTGATACATCGAACGATGCAGCGAAACGTAGTGGACGTGTTGGCCCTTCGGTGAGAATGTAATATGAGCATGCCGCAGCATCAAACACAGCCACTCTTAGCGGTTAAAGACCTGACCCGAGAATTTCCTGCGGGTGAATCGACCGTACAAATTCTCAAAGGCATTGATCTGGAAATTTACCCAGGTGAATTGGTTGCTATTGTGGGGCAATCGGGTTCTGGTAAATCCACGCTTATGAATATTCTAGGCTGCCTTGACCAACCCACTACAGGCAGCTACAAAGTTAAAGGACGCGAAACCCGACAACTCGAAGCTGATGAATTGGCACAACTACGGCGTGAGTATTTTGGCTTTATTTTCCAGCGCTACCATTTATTGGGTGATTTAAGCGCTGCGGGTAATGTCGAAGTTCCCGCAATTTATGCAGGTGCCGATGCCGCAGAACGCCAAGCACGTGCTACCGCATTGCTGAGTGATTTAGGCTTGGCAGATAAAACCCAGAACAGACCAAGTCAACTTTCAGGCGGGCAGCAGCAACGTGTGTCCATTGCTCGTGCCCTGATGAATGGCGGTGATGTGATTCTAGCCGATGAGCCAACAGGTGCACTCGACAAGAATAGTGGTATTGAAGTCATGCGTATTTTGCGTGAACTAAATGCTAAAGGTCACACCATTATTTTAGTCACCCATGACCACAATGTCGCCAAAAATGCCACACGGATTATTGAAATCAGTGATGGTCTTATCGTTTCCGATCAACCGAACATACCTACCGATCAGGAACAGATTGCTCAACAAACGCTGGAACATCCACCACAAAAAAAGACCTCAGCTTGGCGTTCTGCACTAGACCGCTTAGGCGAAGCTTTCCGCATGGCATTACTGGCCATGAATGCACATCGCATGCGTACTTTTTTAACCATGCTTGGCATTATTATTGGGATTGCCTCGGTCGTGTCAGTGGTGGCACTGGGCAATGGTTCACAAAAACAGATTTTAGAAAATATCAGCAGTTTAGGCACCAATACCATCACCGTATTTCAGGGGCGAGGTTTTGGGGACACCTCTCGCTCCTCTCAAGTCAGAACACTGGTTCCTGCCGATGCCGATGCTTTAGCAAAACAACCTTATGTCGATGGTGTCAGCCCTTCAGTCAACAGCAATGTCACAGTCCGTTTTAAAGACACGGAAGCTTCAGCCACAGTCAATGGGGTAAGTGAAGACTTTTTCTATGTACGTGGCATGAATTTTCAGTCTGGGCAACCGTTTGATAAACACAGCGTAATTGAACAAGCTCAAGATGTGGTGATTGATCACAACACAAAAAATACATTTTTTAGTGATGGCAGCAACCCTGTCGGGCAAGTGATTTTATTGGGCAGTGTGCCAAGCCGTATTATTGGGGTGGTAGAAGAACAAAAAAGCATGATGGGCAGCTCTGACAGCTTAAATGTGTATTTACCCTACTCAACCGTGATGAGCCGCATGCTAGGTCAAAGCCATGTACGCAGCATTATTGTACGAGTAAAAGATGAATACCCTAGCGCTGCAGCAGAAAATGCCATTTTAAGTCTATTGGTTCAGCGACATGGCGCACAAGATGTCTTTACGCAAAACTCTGACAGTATTAGAGAAACCATTCAGCAAACCACCGCCACCATGACCCTGCTGGTTTCTGCAATTGCTGTGATTTCCTTAGTGGTCGGAGGAATTGGTGTAATGAATATTATGTTGGTTTCTGTCACAGAGCGTACACAAGAGATTGGGGTGCGTATGGCCGTAGGTGCACGACAAAGCGATATTTTGCAGCAATTTTTAATTGAAGCAATTTTAGTCTGCATTTTAGGGGGCGTTTTAGGGGTATTACTGGCTTTAGGCATTGGGCAAGTGATTAGCCATTTTGCAGGCGGTACTTTTCAAATGGCGTATTCAACCACCTCTATTGTTGCAGCCTTTGTCTGCTCAAGCCTGATTGGTATTGTGTTTGGTTTTATTCCTGCACGTAACGCCGCACAACTCAACCCTGTCGATGCACTCTCTAGAGAATGATGCGGTCTTAGAATAAGGAACTCTCATGAAATTAAATTCCAAAGCACGAACATTCAGCCAACTGGCAACCGCACTACTTTTAGGCAGCAGCTTGGTGGGGTGTGCCGCAGTGGTCAAAACCCCTTACCAAGCCCCTGCCGTTGAAATTCCAAGCCAATTTGAACAACAACGCCTCAGTAATCAGCAAATTCATAGCCAACTAAACACTGACCGCTGGTGGACGTTGTTTAATGATGCCGCCTTAAATCAACTTGTTGAGCAAGTACTCGCACAAAACAGTGACCTCGCTGTTGCAGGGCTGAATTTACAGCAAGCGAGATTACAAGCAAAACAAAGCCAGAGTCAGCAAGGCGTCCGAATTGGCACTGCAGGAATTTCCACAGGGCATGAAATTAGCCTAGACGGCGATGGTGATCGTACCCGTGGAATCTCATTGAACTACCCAGGGCTAAGCTATGAATTGGATTTGTTTGGCAAACTGGCTAATCAGACTGAAGCAGCACGTTGGGAAGCACTCGCGACCGAACAAGATTTACAGGCGACTGCTCAAGGTTTGATTGCAACCACTGCCAATTTATATTGGCAATTGGGCTATTTAAATGAACATTTAACTGTCGCACAGCAAAATCTGGCCAGCACTGAAAAAACCTATCAATTGGTCAATGCACAATACCGTGCAGGCGCTGTCTCTGGTTTAGATTTAACCCAGGCTGAACAGGCCTTACAAAGCCAAAAAGCCACACTCAGCCAAATAGCACAGCAAAAAGTAGCAACACGTACTGCTTTGGCAGTCTTGCTCCATCAAACTGTGCAAATGCTGAACATTGCAGAACCGAAACGCTTAGGTGCCATTAGCCTACCTAAAATTCATGCAGGATTACCTGCGGAGCTTTTATCCCGCCGCCCAGATTTAAACGCTGCGGAGCTTCGTTTACGCAAAGCACTGGCCAACAAAGATGCCAATAAAGCCAGTTACTATCCATCTATTAGCCTAACTGGCACACTCAGTACAGGTGTTGGTACTGGTGCACACACTTCTTTAAGTGATGCGCTCAAGAATCCAATTGCTACTCTAGGTGCAGGGCTAACACTGCCGTTTTTACAATGGAACGATATGCAGCGTGATTTAAAAGTCAATGCGCTGGAATATGAAAAAGCCATTGTGCAATATCGACAAACCTTGTACCAAGCCTTTGCTGATGTTGAAAATGCCTTGTCTGCACGCTCTGAATTAGATCGTCAGGTCAATTTACAAATGCAGAATTTACTGTTGGCAGAGAAAACGGAACGTCTGACTGAAGTCCGTTATCGCCACGGTGCGATTGCTTTAAAAAACCTTTTGGATGCTCAAGCCACAACACGGAATGCGCGTTTAAACCTATTGCAAACTAAGCAAAATCAATACAATGCTTATGTAACCTTGTTGCAGGCCTTGGGTGGCAGTCCATTGCACCAATTGCCACAACAGCCATAAACATTCTTTAGCATCGCTTTAAAAACCAAAAAGCCTATCAGTGTATAATGCCACCGACAGGCTTTTTAAAATATGTTCAGCAAATATAGATTGTGACTTAAATTTTCTCTGAAAGTATCGCTTCTTTGCTTAAAACCTGATGCATACTGGTCGCCACGGGTAAACTCACTTTAAAGGTTGTACCCTCGCCTTCTTTAGATTCCGCCACAATTTGCCCGTGGTTTAAATCAACAAAGCGCTTACACAAGACTAAACCCAAGCCTGTACCTTTTTCACCTGCAGTACCTTTAAAGCTTACAGTGAGTTTTTGTTCGAACAAGTTTTCCAACTGCTGTGGGGTCATACCCAAGCCCGTATCACGAATATAAATATCTACACTCGTTTCAGTCGCCTGCACGCTTAAAATGACTTTGCCAGTACCATCTGTACTAGTAAATTTCAATGCATTAGACACCAAGTTTTGAATCACCGAAGTAATCATGTTGATGTCTGCATAGACTTTTATGCCTTCATCCACCTGATCAATTAGCTCAATATTCTTTTTAATGGCTAGACTTCTTAAAACATCACAGACAATTTTAGTCGACTGCTTCAACTCAAAATTGATTGGATGGTAGACAAACCGTCCGCCCTCAGCCATTGCCCAATTCAACAGACTTTCCAATAAATTGTAGGTCGATTGCGCGGTATCGAATAAATAGTCCGCAATATTTTGAATACTCGAATCATCCAAAGTTTCACGCTCTTGCGCCAAAACTTCAGAAAAACCCAATAAACCATGAAAGGGTGCACGCAGGTCATGTGCAATAATCTGGAAAAACTTAGTTTTACTAAAATTTAAAGCCGACTGCTGCTCGTACAGTTCTTTTAACCCGACATAATCAACTTTTAATTCAATATAACGCACCAAACCTGCTGCAAACTCGGCAACCGTAGGTACTGCGCCCAAACTGAATTCTTCATGATGATGATCAAACAACAACAGCTGACCAATCGATTCACCATCGGTTTTAAGCAAGTCCAAGGCAATTAAGCGTTCGGCCTCTATACCCAAACTTGCAATATGCTGCACAAAGTTAGCATATTGCGGATGCTTGGGTTCAATCAATTGCTGACCCTGAAAGAATGCACCTAGCTGTGCATTTGGATTGGAATGAAAAGCTTTAAAAGTTTCGTGACTGGAATACCAAATATAAGGTTCATTGCGAAAGGTTAAAATAGCATGCTCAACCTGCAACATTTGACGGGCAAATTTCATAAAGCCATCAATTTGGTTGGCTGGCGTATGCACCCCCAATAATAATGACAGTGTGCAAGCACTCAGCTGTTCCGTTTCAGGACCAATTTCAAGCAGCTGTATTTTCATTTTTGCCTCGTGCATGATTATCCTTAAAGATAGGCATTCGATTTTGAAATAAAGAAATAAAAAATCACCAATCTAACTTTTTTCATTAACAAACTTTAACACAAAGTACAAGTATTAAAATCATTTTATTGAACAAAAGCAGTTTAGACATTTAGTTGTTAATGTTTTCGTTATTGTTCAGACAATTTAAAGTCTGTTCATGTGCTGTATTTGTGTTCTAAAAACTGACTGTGCGTGATTATAGATAGAGCCAACTCCAATAAAACAGTCATAATTTATTAACTTTTATAAACTTTTTACATATAAGTCTGACCTTTAATGTGTGTATAAGCTATAGCAACTTCATACACCTTTGCAAAGTTACAAGATTTTACGTCATCACCAATATTAAACTTAACTTATAAATGCTTGATAATTTTACAAAATAAGCTGTGTAAATATGTAACAAGGCTCTTTCTATCGGTTATTTTTCAAACATACGACTTAAGTCGAACAATCATCTTATTAATTTATAATAAAATAACAACTAATTTTGATGACCTGATCATCATTTATACGATTTGGCTCGTATTTCCATCGTAAATACCGAAGACGGGTTTTATGTTCGGCATTGAGCAAACTTTGCATAAGATTCGGCACATGCTCAGCACAAATGCGACACATCATTTCGTAGCGAAATGTCGTTATCACAGGATCTACGTTGACTGAAATACACGGAGAGTCGATACTCTCAAGGTTAAATTAAGCAAATCGGTTCGCAGGAGCTGAGTCTAAATCTGGCTCCTAAAAACTTAATCAAAGCAAGGGGCTATATATGGCTGGTGGAAAGTCAAAAATCATTTATACACTGACCGATGAGGCGCCGCTACTGGCGACTTACTCGTTGCTGCCGATCATTGAGACCTTTACCAAACCTGCGGGCGTTGAAATTGTCAAAACTGACATTTCTGTTGCTGCACGCGTACTCGCTGAATTTTCAGATTACCTTAGCGAAGAACAAAAGGTTGCCGACAACCTCGCAGAGCTCGGACGTCTCACGCAAGATCCAGATACAAACATCATCAAACTCCCAAATATCAGTGCTTCAGTTGCGCAATTGGTTGCATGTATTAAAGAATTACAGGCAAAAGGTTTTGCGATTCCTGACTATCCTGAAAACCCAAGCACTGAAGAAGAGCAAGCACTTCGCGCACGTTTTGGCAAATGCTTAGGTTCTGCAGTAAACCCTGTATTACGTGAAGGTAACTCAGACCGTCGTGCACCTGCTGCTGTGAAAAACTATGCGAAAAAACACCCGCACTCTATGAGCGAGTGGAAGCAATGGTCTCAAACGCACGTTTCACACATGGATGAAGGCGACTTCTACCACGGTGAAAAATCTATGACTTTAGACCGTGCACGTAACGTAAAAATGGAACTCATCACTCAGTCTGGTGAAGCCATTGTACTGAAAGAAAAAGTTGCGTTACTTGACGGTGAAATCATCGATTCAATGTTCATGAGCAAAAAAGCACTTTGCGACTTCTATGAAAAAGAATTAGATGATTGTAAAGAAGCAGGCATTTTGTTCTCTTTACACGTAAAAGCGACCATGATGAAGGTATCTCACCCAATCGTATTTGGTCACTGTGTAAAAATTTACTATAAAGAAGCGTTTGAAAAACATGGTAAATTGTTTGAAGAGCTTGGCATTAACGTAAACAACGGTATGGCTGGTCTTTATGAAAAGATTGCAACCTTACCAACTTCTTTACGCGAAGAAATCATTGAAGATTTACACGCTTGCCAAGAACACCGCCCTGCGCTTGCAATGGTAGATTCAGCGAAAGGCATCACCAACTTCCACTCACCAAACGACGTAATTGTTGACGCATCTATGCCTGCAATGATTCGTGGTGGCGGTAAAATGTGGGGTGCTGATGGTAAGCAGTATGACTGTAAAGCAGTAATGCCAGAATCTACGTTCGCACGTATTTACCAAGAAATGATCAATTTCTGTAAGTGGAACGGCAACTTTGACCCACGTACCATGGGTACTGTGCCAAACGTTGGTTTGATGGCGCAAAAAGCTGAAGAATACGGTTCTCACGACAAGACATTCGAAATTCCTGAAGCTGGTATTGCCAACATCACTGACCTAGAAACAGGTGAAGTGTTGATGACACAAAATGTGGAAGAAGGTGATATCTGGCGTATGTGTCAGGTGAAAGATGCACCAATCCGCGACTGGGTTAAACTTGCAGTTACACGTGCACGCAACTCAGGCATGCCTGCAATTTTCTGGCTTGACCCATACCGTCCACACGAAAATGAATTGATCAAGAAAGTACAAAAATACTTGAAAGATCACGACACCACAGGCCTAGATATTCAAATTATGTCGCAAGTTCGTGCAATGCGTTATACGCTTGAACGTGTTGCGCGTGGTCTAGACACCATTTCTGTGACTGGTAACATTTTACGTGACTACTTAACTGACTTATTCCCAATTATGGAGCTAGGTACATCTGCGAAGATGCTTTCTATTGTTCCATTAATGGCAGGCGGCGGTATGTACGAAACAGGTGCGGGTGGTTCAGCGCCGAAACACGTACAACAGTTGGTTGAAGAAAACCACTTACGTTGGGATTCATTAGGTGAGTTCCTTGCACTGGCTGTTTCTTTAGAAGAAATGGGCATTAAAGAAGACAATGCAAAAGCAAAACTTCTTGCTCAGACTTTAGATGCAGCAACTGGTAAGCTTCTAGACAACGATAAATCTCCATCACGTCGTACTGGCGAGCTAGACAACCGTGGCAGCCACTTCTACCTTGCAAAATTCTGGGCAGAAGCACTTGCAAACCAAGACCAAGATGCTGAGTTAAAAGCTAAGTTTGCACCACTTGCAAAAGCTTTAGCTGATAACGAAGAAAAAATCGTGGCGGAACTTGCAGAAGTTCAAGGCAAATCGGTTGATATCGGTGGTTACTATGCAGTTGACCAAGCTAAAGTGAATGCTGTTATGCGTCCAAGCGCAACATTCAACGCAGCACTTGAAACTGTTTAATGCTATGACCCAGCACTGATTCTATTCAGTGCTTGTTCTACAAAAAACCAGTGTGTAAACACTGGTTTTTTTGTTGTAAGTAAATAAATAAATAAAGACTAAAAAAGTGAGCTATATCCTCAAATATATCTTTATTTCTTATTCTGTCTGCTCATTCTGACTCATGAACGAAGAAAGTTAAATTAAAGTAAACGACAGCCTCCTTTTCAAAATTTGAGAATATTCAATATGATTAGCCGATTTCCAGACAATAAAAAAGCCCCCAAGTCTGAATATGCTTGAGGGCTTTTCATTTATATGGTCCCGAGGGTCGGACTCGAACCGACACGTCATCTCTGACAGCGGATTTTGAGTCCGCCGCGTCTACCAATTTCACCACCTCGGGTAGGTGTTGATGGGTATAATAAACTTTTTTGACAGCTTGTCAACGCAAGTTTTTTGCAATTGTTTAAAATTAAATCAGCTGTCATTTTTTTGATTTATAATCGACCAATTTCATCTATAAAACTTAAAAAAGCATATACTAAGCGCAGTTTTTTCTAGTTTTCTGACTTGTTTTATCATGCAGCTTTCTGACTTTAGTTTTGATCTCCCCGATGAACTTATTGCACGTTATCCACTTGCAAGCCGTAGTGCTTCTCGCCTATTGCATCTTGATGCACAAGGTCAATACCATGACCATCAATTTACCGATTTACTGAATTTACTCGAAGCGGGCGATTTATTGGTACTGAATGATACCAAAGTTATGAAAGCACGCCTTAAGGGTAAACGCGCAACAGGCGGTGCAGTAGAAGTCTTGGTAGAGCGCCTGCAAGATCGTTTTATTGCGCATTGTCATATTAAAGCCAGCAATTCACCCAAAGCTGGGGCTGAACTGTTTATCGGGCCAGATGCGGTAAAAGTAACCGTGCAGGGACGCCATGAAAACTTGTTTATTGTTGAGTTTTCACAACCCATTTTAGACGTGTTAGATGCTTATGGGCAGCTGCCTATTCCCCCCTACTTTAACCGTGAAGCAGAAGCGATTGATACCGAACGCTATCAGACCGTATTTAATGACCCGAGCAAACTTGCCAGTGTGGCAGCGCCTACAGCAAGCCTGCACTTTGATGAAGCTTTGCTGCAACAATTAGCAGATAAAGGTATTCAAAAAACCTTCGTGACCTTACATGTAGGTGCAGGTACTTTCTTACCTGTACGTACCGATGACATTGCCAATCATGTTATGCACAGTGAATGGTGTGAGGTCTCAGACGCTGCTGTAGATTTAATTCGTGCCACCAAAGCACGTGGCAATAAAGTCATTTCAGTGGGTACCACCGCTACCCGTGCTGTAGAAAGTGCAGCACAAGCTCACGGCGGCGAATTGGCTGCATGGACGGGCGATACACAAATTTTTATCTATCCTGGTTATCAGTTTAAAGTGGTAGATCGCCTTATTACCAATTTCCACTTGCCTGAATCGACACTATTGATGCTAGTTTCTGCCTTATCAAGTCGTGAGAACGTGATGCGTGCTTATCAACATGCCGTGTCAGAACACTATCGCTTCTTTAGTTATGGCGATGCCATGCTGATTGACCAAGCGCAAGCCTAAGCCTTTGTGAAGAACCTCCATGCCGCTCGATACTGTCCAACACTCCATTCACATTCGACGTAAGAAGAATAAGCGAGTATTTCGCAATATCGCGCGGCTTTGGGATATTGGAAAAAAAGCCCAAAGCCATCAAGAAATTTTGGATGGTTTGCACCCTTGGCAAGATGACATTACCTTAAAATTTGAAAATGTTTTGCCGATACTGCTGGGCATTATAGGTGTGCTATTCTGTTTATTACTCTTGATTCAACCGAGTAATATTTGGCTGCAATTTTGTTTGCTGATTGGTGTAGTCTGTATTTTTTGGGCATTTATTACCTATGAACAAGATGATCCCATTAAAGAAGTCATTGCTTTTTTAGAACAGGAAAGCATTGCTCAACGCTACCAACTGGCATGGCAACAACCACCGCAGCACCTCGCCAAAACCTTGCAACCCATTTACTTTATCGCCCATTTAAAAGCGATGTTCCCCTTATTTCATTTGGGTAATCTTTCCAATGACATTACCCGCTATGCCAGTACCGTTTGGCTTGATCAACAGGGCAAACAACATCAGGTTTTGCTTTTTGAATACCGCTATGTCAGTGAAATACGTATTAAAGACAAAAATGGCAATGATTATAAAGTCAAAGAAGTGGTGCGCTATTTATCGGGTGTCTTTGTCTTTGATGTGAAAATTCAAGGTTTAGCCATTAGCACCAATAAAAAAACTTTTGGTGCGCCCTACCATGTACCATGGCATACCAGTGACATCCGACTGAATCAAAAACTCAATTTCTTTGGTAGTGATGCGATTCAAATGGCGCGCACACTCAGCCCCGCTCTGGTGTTAAAACTGGATGATTTTTTCCAGCATCAGCAAGGGGATTTATTGTTTCACCCTGAACGACACACCTTATGTTTTTTAGGCAGCAAAAATCTGTTTGAAATTTCCAGTAAAGCAAAAAATATTCAAGATATTTCAGCATTACGTGGACACTTACGCACTTTTAAATTACCTTATTTGGAACAATTACAAACCGATTTAGTTGATTTTCTTGAATAAGAAAATGGTCTTGGGGCAACACTATGGGCATCGCAATTTTTCTTTTGGTCGTTATTGCTATCATCTTGATTGTTATAACGATTCGCAACAACATCGTGCGCCATTTCAATGCCACCATTCGTGCATGGGCAGATGTCACCAGTTTTGAGCGTCAAAAATTAAAAACTTTGGAAGAACTTGCACCTGTGGTTGAGCAATATGCAGGCATGGAAAAAGGAACTTTAGAAAAAGTGACCGAACTGCGCCAGAACATCATGAACTTAAATATCAATAATGCCGATGTTGGTCAGTTACAACGTGTTGAAGCCTTAAGCAAAGAGTTAATGCGCAGCTTAAATGTTGTGGTAGAAAATTACCCTGAACTCAAAGCCGATCAACTGTATTTAAAAATGATGCATGAAATTGACGAGCAAAATGAAAATGTGGGCGCTGCAATTACCATTTATAACCGCAATGTAGAATTATTTAATAATTATATTCAGGTCTTTCCAAACAACATCATTAATACCGCCACTACTGCTAAAAAACCTGTTCGTGCGTTTCGTGACAATAGTGCAGCTCAAAGTTTCGATTATCGTCCAAATTTTTAATACATCTATGCTTAGCAGTATTTAAAGCAACTCAAATAAAAAAGCAGCAGATTTAACCCTGCTGCTTTTACGCTCAATGAAGATGTACAAAAATTAGATCACTGCCCTTTAAATGCAAGATTCCACACTATATTGCACCTGATTTCGCCCCTTATGTTTAGCTAAATACAGCAACTCATCGGCTGAATTTAAAAAGTCGACCACATTGTGATATTGCTGCTGAGCAGCATAACAATTTACGCCAATGCTGACTGTGACTTGCGTGTTCTTCCCTGTCGCCAAATTCGGAATTTCCAAATCACACACGGCACATCTAAACTCTTCGGCAAGCCGTACAGCATCTTCTAAACTGGTTTCAGGTAAAAGCACCACAAACTCTTCACCACCAAAGCGTGCGACAAAATCAGATGCACGAGAAAAATGCTGCTTCAACAATTGCGCCACGCTAATTAAGCAGTGATCCCCCTGCAAATGACCATGTTCATCGTTATATTTTTTAAAATGGTCAATATCGATGAATAAAAGCGACAAAGCACGCTGCTTTCGTGTTGCGCGTTTAAATTCATTTTCAATGCGCTCACTTAAGGCTTTACGATTCGCAACCAGCGTTAAAGGGTCTTGCAGTAGCAACTCTTGATTTTTCCGATACAGCGCTTCAAGCTCCAACTCCATCCGCTTACGTTCAGAAATATCAAACATGAAACCAATAATTGCCACAGTTTCATTATTTTCGCGTATCACATGCACCACATCGCGAATCCAAACATAGTCACCCGTAGACGTTAAAGCTCGATAATCGGCCTCATGGTCAGTGCCCTGATCGGACAAACTGACACACATATTCACGGTTTTTTCCGATCATCTGGGTGCATCCGATCAATCCAATCCTGCGCAGTCTGCCAACTTTTTTGTGTCCAACCCAATAAAGCTTCAATTTGTGGACCAATGTAGCTAAATTCTTTGGTTTTCCAATCTATTTGCCAAGGAATTGCATTGGTTCTTTCTAATAAAGTCTGATAAAACCGTTCTTCTTTTAACGCACTCATAACCCACCTCTATGAATTGGCTCTAAGGACAACTTAACAACTTAGCTGCACTTTGACTACAAATTATTGAGCATTCTTGACATTTTTTTCAGCTTTGAGACAATCAAAACCTGAACAAAATACAAACAACTACTGTTCAATAAAAATGAGCATTCCTACAATAAAAAAAGTCGCGATATCACCATGCTAAATCATCTCCAAAATTTAAAAGACAGCCTAATTCAAGAGTTTTTTCAACTCTATGAGCAGTATGAACCCGATCAACTCTATGCCTGCGCATTAGTTTTAAATGAATATCTAGGCATCGATTATCTGGCAGTTTCAAGCACACGCAGTCTGTTTAGTGAACAGGAAGATTCTGCTGAGTACTTATCTGAAGCAGACAAATGGAACGTGGAAAAATGGCGTTATCGCACCCAAACGCATAGTGCTCAGGGGTTGCATCAATTTAAAAATATTTTTGCAGATTATTTCAAACAGCGGTATATATGGCAACCCCCTACTCAATAGCCCCGACACCCCACAATACAACCATCTAGAACTGTTATTGGATATTTTCCAACAAGCCAAACAAGCACTCTCCAATGCTTATGGCCTAGATTTGAGTCAGATTGTATTTTTGATTCATATTCCAAAACAGCATGATTTTGAAATTTATTCTGCACAATTTCTAAATGCACCCAGCGCATTACTGGATGAATTTTTACTTGCTCATCATGTGCAGCATACTGTGCAAACCACCAATACACAGCACAACAAACTCAAACTGCAACAGGTCGATAAAGATTTACTTACCGATTTGGCACAGCTTTTAGAAATTGAGCCTTATGATTATTTAAGCATTGCTCATGAAGCCTATTTGCTCACGCTAGAGCCAAGTTTTATTGACAGCAATCTGTACGTACAACGCCTGATTCAACATGTTGCAGCGATGGACAGCCATGAACAGGGGGAATTTGCCTTGCATAAAGAAGAAATTACCCAACGGATTCAGCAATTTTACGCCACGTAGTCTCCAATAAAGTGACTGAATTTTTTTGCACGTAATTTTTAACAATGAAAACGTATCTCAACTGGCAATTCCCTGCAGAATCTAGGAAAATAGTGCACTTTTAGCGCTAGCAATCAGCGAACTGTTTTTTCGCCTTGATTTGGAACTTATATGAAGTTTGAAAAATTAGGTCAGTCGGGACGTGCCCGTCGTGGCCGCTTAACCCTTGCACATGGTGTTGTAGAAACCCCTGTGTTTATGCCTGTAGGGACCTATGGTACGGTCAAAGGCATGTTACCACGTGATATTGAAGAAATTCAGGCACAAATTATTTTAGGCAACACCTTCCATTTATATTTACGTCCGGGACTAGAAGTGATTCAGGAACACGGCGGTCTACACGAGTTTATTAAATGGGATAAGCCTATTTTGACTGACTCAGGCGGTTTTCAGGTATTCAGCCTAGGCGCTATGCGTAAAATTAAAGAAGAAGGCGTAACCTTCCGTTCCCCCATTGATGGCTCAAAGGTATTTTTATCCCCTGAAATTTCAATGGAAATTCAGAAAACCTTGAATTCCGACATCGTCATGATTTTTGATGAATGTACGCCTTACCCTGCAACACATGAAGAAGCACAAAAATCACTGCAATTATCTTTACGTTGGGCCAAACGCTGTAAAACCCATCACCACGATGAACTCAACAACAGCAATGCCCTGTTCGGTATTATTCAGGGCGGCATGTATGAAGATTTACGTGATGAATCTCTAAATGGCTTGCTTGATATCGGTTTTGATGGTTATGCCATTGGTGGTCTTTCGGTAGGTGAACCGAAAGAAGAAATGATCAAAGTGCTGGATTATTTGCCAGCGAAAATGCCAGAAGATAAACCACGTTATTTGATGGGCGTGGGCAAACCAGAAGATATTGTTGAAGCCATTCGTCGTGGTGTAGATATGTTCGACTGTGTGATGCCAACCCGTAATGCACGTAATGGACATTACTTTGTGACCGATGGCTTGGTGCGTATTCGCAACAGTAAATATCGCCATGATCAACGCCCGCTCGACCCACATTGCGATTGTTATACCTGTAAAAACTTTACTCGCGCCTATTTGTTCCATTTAGAAAAATGTGGCGAAATGCTCGGCTCTATGTTGGGTACCATCCACAATTTACGTTATTACCAACGTTTCACCCAAGACATCCGTAATGCCTTGGATAACGGTACTTTTGATGATTTTGTACAGGACTTTTATACCCGCCGTGGTCTAGAAGTTCCACCTTGTCCTGAAGATTAGTCTTTTCAGTATTTGCGCTGAGTAAAAAGACAAGGTAAATTGCAGAACAAACCCAATTTATTATCAGATCACTGATCGCCAGTTTTTAGTTTAGGAAAATGAAATGAGCCTTTTTATTTCGACTGCTCACGCAGCAGGTGAAGCTGCACAACAACCAAGCCTTGTAGCCAACCTTTTAATGATTGCTGTTTTTATTGCAATCTTTTACTTCTTGATTTGGCGTCCACAATCAAAACGTGCCAAAGAACACCGTGCACTGATTGAAAGCTTGGGCGTTGGTAGTGAAGTGGTGTTTGCAGGCGGTTTGATGGGTAAAATCACGAAAATTGAAGGTGATTTTGCAGTAGTTGAATTAAGCCGTGGTGTAGAAGTTAAAGTTCAACGCGCGAGTGTCATTTCAGTTCTTCCTGAAGGCACATTAAACAATCTTTAATCAAAAAAGGGTCGTGCTCACGCACGACTTTTTCATTTTAAGAAGAAAATAAATGCGTTACCCAGCATGGAAATATCTACTCATCCTCGTAGTTCTTGTGGTGAGTACATTATATGCCCTGCCTAGCTTGTATCCAGATGAACCTGCTGTTCAAATTTCAGGTGCCAAAGCTGGTACCCAAATTGATCAAAGCATCGTACAAAAAGCAGAGCAAATTTTACAATCAGAAAATATTGCCAGTCATGACAACAGCTTTACCAACAATGCTGCATTGTTGCGTTTAGACACCTCAGAAGCACAGCTCAAAGCCAAAGAAGCTTTGCGCCGTGGTTTGGGCGATGACTACGTTGTGGCGCTTAACCTTGCACCAACCACCCCAGAATGGCTACAAAAAATTGGTGCAAAACCAATGAAGTTAGGTCTGGACTTACGTGGCGGTGTTCACTTCCTGTTAGAAGTGGATATGGACAAGGCCATCAGCCAGCGTATGGAAACCTCAGCTACAGATTTACGTCGTCAGTTACGTGACAACAAGCTGAAGTTCAATAGTCTGTCACTGAACAACAACACCATTAGCTTGCAGTTTGCTAACAATGCAGACCGTGATGCTGTAATGGATTTCTTGCGCCGTAACGGCAATGAGTACACTCAACAAGCGGTAGCGACAACTGAAGGTTCGAGCTTACGCCTAACGTATACCGATGTACGCAAACAGGAAATTCAGTCTTATGCAGTCAATCAAAACTTGACCACACTGCGTAACCGTATTAACGAACTAGGTGTAGCCGAAGCCTTGGTGCAAACTCAAGGCAGCAACCGTATTGTGGTGGAATTGCCAGGTGTTCAAGATACTGCCGAGGCAAAACGTGTCCTTGGTCGTACTGCAAACCTCGAATTCCGCTTGGTGTCTGATCTGAATGATCAATACATTGACCCATATACAGGTCAAACCACAGGTACAGTGCCACCAGGCACAGAAGCTTTTGCTTTTGAATCCTTAGACAGCGGTCGTCAGTTACTTCTCAATCGTAGCCGTATTTTAACAGGTGAGCGTGTTCAGAATGCCTCTAGTGGCTTTAGCCAAGACACAGGCGGTGCTGAAGTAAACATCACCCTAGATGCTGCTGGCGGTAAACTCATGTCGGATGCTACCCGTAATGCGGTTGGCAAACGTATGGCGGTGTTGTTCATTGAGAACAAACAGCGTATTAGCTATGTGGCAGATGAAACAGGTACACAAACCGAAGTACGTACCCCGTATACCGAATCTGTGATTATTAATGCGGCAACCATTCAAGCTGTTTTAGGTTCACAGTTCCGTATTACGGGTCTGGATTCTCCGCAAGAAGCTGCAGAATTGGCCTTGATGCTCCGTGCAGGTGCCTTGGCTGCGCCAATGTACTTTGTTGAAGAACGTGTCATTGGTCCAAGCTTAGGTCAAGAAAACATCGATAAAGGTGTATTGTCCACGCAGATCGGCTTCATTTTAGTCGCAATCTGGATGGTGGTGTTCTTCCGTTTATTCGGTTTGATTGCCAACTTTGCACTGGTCTTCAACCTTGCCATAATTTTAACTGTCATGTCTTGGATTGGTGCTTCACTCACTTTGCCAGGTATTGCTGGTATCGTTATCACCATTGGTATGGCGGTAGATGCCAACGTTCTGATTTGTGAGCGAATACGGGAAGAAATTAAGTGGGGAGCCTCGCCTAAACAAGCCATTGTGGCAGGTTATGACCGAGCTTATAACACCATTTTCGACTCGAACTTGACCACTTTCTTGGTGGCCTTCATTCTGTTCGCAATTGGTACAGGCCCAATTAAAGGCTTTGCCGTAACCCTAATGATTGGTATTGTCTGCTCAATGTTTACTGCAATTACAGTAACCCGTGCAATTGTACAAATCATTTATGGCAAGAAACGTAACTTGAAAAAGTTGAGCATTTAAGGAGATCACTGATGACTGAGAATACTCAACTACCTTCAAAAAAATACGGTCGCCCTGAAGATGAGCGCGTGATTCCGTTTATGAAGATTGCTTTGCCTGCGGCATTGCTTTCTATTCTACTTACGGTTGCCAGTATCTTCTTTATTGCCACCAAAGGTTTAAATTTAGGTTTGGACTTCACTGGCGGTATTGCGGCAGAACTAAACTATAGCAACCCTGTTAAAGCGACTGATGTATCAAGTGCTTTAATCAAAGCTGGCTTCAATGACCCTGTGGTGCAAACCCTTGGCTCTGACCGCGACCTAATGGTGCGTATGCCTGTACAGGAAGATGTAGAAGCCGAGGACCTAACCAAAGCGATTACCGCTGCGGTACAGTTGCCAAATAACGCAGCTGCCGTACCTAAAGTTGATGTGGTGGGTGGTCAAGTCGGTAACGAGCTATACGTCCGTTCAGCAGGTGCTGTAGCATTGGCTTTGTTATTAATGTTGGTTTACGTGACCATTCGCTTTGAATTTAAACTGGCGATGGGTGCAGTGCTGTCTTTATTCCACGATATTGTAGTGACACTGGGTATTTTTGCCATGATGCAATGGCCATTTGACCTGACTGTCTTGGCAGCACTTTTGGCCATTATCGGTTTCTCACTGAACGATAACATTGTGGTATCTGACCGTATTCGTGAAAACTTCCGTAAAATTCGTGGTGCAACTCCACTGGAAGTAATTAACATTGCGTTAACTGAAACCTTACGTCGTACCATTCATACCTCTATGACCCTACTCTTAGTTGTTGTAGCAATGATGGTCATGGGTGGTGATGGCCTGAAATGGTTCTCGATTGCCATGTTTGTAGGTGTATTTGTAGGTACTTATTCGTCCATTTATATTGGTACCGCTTTTGCCCTTTGGCGTGGTCTGAACCGTCAGGACTTTATTGTACAAGTGAAGCCTGAATTTGAAGGTGAAGAGCAAGAAATTCCTTAATTGTGAATTCAGCTAGATCACTCAAAAGCCTATCTTCGGATAGGCTTTTTTAATGTGCCAACAAAAAGTTAATGCTGAATAATTTGAATTTGAGGAAACTGAAATCCTGCACATGAAGGTGCAGATCGCCATGCTACAGTCAACATACAGCTGGCCAAATTAAAGTTTTGATAAGCAAAATGCCCAATTTGAGGATGATGACACATTCCCCCCTGTGCTTCAGGGTGCATCCCTGTATCTAGTTCATTTAGACTTAAACGAATACCCAAACCTGAAGCTTTCAGCACAGCTTCTTTGGTCGTCCAAACCCGAAACCAATATTCAGGTGCATGCTCTAATTCTGCCCAGTAGCTTAATTCATTTGGATGAAAGGCATGCTGCGCCAAAGCATCGAAACGTACATGACGGTCTAAATCCTCTACATCAATACCTAAATCTTGAACTTGTTTGCTAGTGGCCAATGCATAATGTTGACGACTGTGGCTGTGGTTAAAATGCCACTCTGGAAATTCACTTAAAAAAGGTTTGCCATGTACATTGCGCTGAATATCGCTATTTTGAATATCCTGTGCTAAATACTTTGAGAGTAATTGATTCCGATAGCGGTAAATCGCCTGCTTTTGCTGTTGAATCTGTTCTGTTCGTGAATCTGTTGTAGTAGGAACAAAAATTTTATGAATAGGGCTCACATCTACATGAATTTTTTTAGCTGTTTGACTCATCCTTAATCTTCCTATTCCTTTGGCTTTAACCTACAGCAAATTGAAATTACCAACCCAAGCCGTATAGAAAAAAACCAGCACAATGCTGGTTTTTTAGAAGTGATTCAGATTAACTACCCTGCACCAAACGGCGTGCACTGATAATACCCGGTTGCTGCTCCAAACGTGCCAACAAACGAGAAAGCTGTGCCAGACCTTTCACCTCAATCAACAATTTCATATTGGCAATTCCATCATTTTCAGAAATGGTATTGACCTGACGAATGTTAATTTGATCGGCAAAAATCACTTGAGTTAAATCTTTGAGCAAGCCACGGCGGTCATAAGCTTCCACCACAATCTGCACACTCTGACCACGGGTCGGCTGCATTTCCCAGTCAGCTTCAACTGCACGCTCAGGCTCGTTACCAATCATGCGAATATAGTCTGAACACGCCACTTTATGAATACTCACGCCACGGTTCAGGGTGATATATCCCGCAATGGCCTCGCCATGTACAGGCTGACAACATTGTGCAATGTGCAACTCGACGTTATCCAAACCATCAATCAAAATACCATGTGCAGAAAGTGTGTGGCTGGCGCGTGGATTCAACGTTGGTTTCAGCACTAGCTCAGGCTCATCCTGATCCAAGTGCATATGGCGGTTAACCTGATTGATTAAGGCATGCAGACCAATATCGCCATTCACCAAACCAATCAAAATGTCTTCACCTGTTTTGACATTGAAATGATTACAGTAATCATTCAAATCAATACTTTTCGGGTGAATTGCCAAACGTGATAATTCTTTATTCAGTACTTCACGCCCAACTTCCAGATTTTTACTGCGGTCTTGCTGTCTAAACCAGTGGCGTAACTTATCTCGTGCACGTGCTGTTTTGATATAACCCAAAGAGTGTACCAACCAATCACGGTTTGGCTCACGGTCTTTTTTGGTCAGAATTTCGACCTGCTCACCTGTTTTTAGGGTATAGGTCAGCGGCACATAACGCTGGTTCACCCGTGCGGCATAACATTTGTTACCCACTTCGGTATGCACATGGTAAGCAAAATCCAGTACGGTCGAGCCACGTGGTAACTCTTTAATGTCACCATCACGGCTGAACACATAAATTTTTTCAAAATCTTCAAACTCTTGGATTTGCTCAAAGTTTTCAGAATCATCATCTTTATGTGCGCTGGCATCATTACGTTCCTGATAATGTTCCAACACTGAACGTAAAGAATGTAGACGATGATTAAACGAATGGTCCGTCGCCTTAGAGCCTTCTTTATAATTGAAGTGTGAACACACCCCCAACTCAGCTTCTTCGTGCATATCCATGGTACGAATTTGCACTTCCAGTGATTTGTTTTCTGCAATCACTGCGGTATGTAAAGAGCGATAACCATTGGCTTTCGGATTGGTAATGTAGTCATCAAACTGATGCGGAATATGTCGCCACAATTGATGCACAATACCCAATGAGTGATAGCACTCAGGAATGGTTTTGACCAAGACCCGTACAGCACGAATGTCATATAACTGATCAAAGCTCAGGTTCTTACTTTTCATTTTTCGATAAATCGAATAAATGTGTTTCACCCGACCACTAATTTCTGCATGAATACCGTTGTTGCCCAATTCTGTACGCAATTGTGAAATCACGCTTTGAATATAATTTTCACGCTCTAAACGCTTTTCATTGAGCAGTGTGGCAATTTCTTTATAACGGTCTGGTGCTAAATAACGGAAAGCTAAATCTTCAAGTTCCCATTTCAGTTGAGCAATACCCAAACGGTGTGCCAATGGTGAATAGATGGTTAGAATTTCACGTGCAACACGTTCCTGACGTTCTTTTGATGCGGTGGCCAACTCACGTAAAGAATAGGTACGCTCTGCCAGTTTGATCAGCACAACACGTACATCTTCCGTCATGGAAATCAGCATTTTATAAATGCCTGTTAAATGCTCACGCTGATTGTTATTAAAGTGATCTTCCAGACGTTTATTTTTTTCAATCAGTTCAGACAGTTTACCCATAGATAAAGTGCCTTTGATCAAGCCATATACCGCTTCACCAAATTCTTCACGTACTTCATCTAAATGAATCACATTTTCACGCACACCACGGTACAGCATAGCTGCCGACAAGGTGTCTTCATCGACATGCAAGTGCGCCAAAATATCTGCCATCTCAATACCGGTATATAAGGTATTAGAACGATGACTGACTGTAGTTTCCAACTCTTTTTTCAGGGTGTAATTGGCTACGTGTTCTAATTGTTCAAGTGCCGCCCCATCATAAATATCACGTACTCGATCTAGCCATTCTGCCAAATCTTGTCGTGCTTGTTCGGCATGTTCTACAGTCGTTTCCTCAGACAGTTCATTTAAACGTCCAGGAAGTTGTTCACGTACTGTGACCATACCCTTCTCCTACCTCTATGTACTTCATATTATAAATCGTTTATTTGCTTTTCTTTCTGAAACAAGGCAATGGATTCAACGTGACCCGTATGGGTAAACATATCCATCACACCTGCTTTTTTCAATTGATAGCCCTGCTTGACCAATACACCTGCATCCCTTGCGAGTGTGGCTGGATTACACGACACATAAACGATTCTATCTGCACCAAATTTGGGCACATAATGCATCACCTCCTCTGCACCTGAGCGCGGAGGGTCAATTAATAATGCCTCAAATCCTTGATTTGCCCAAGAATGATGCGAAAAATCTTTTGTTAAATCTTGTGAATAAAACCTAACATGATCTAAATCATTGAGCTGTGCATTTTCTGCACCACGCTGCACCATCTGCTCAGAACCCTCAACTGCAACCACTGATCCTGTCGTACCAACGCAGCGCGCCAGTGGTAAAGAAAAGTTGCCCAATCCACAAAACAGATCAAGCACCCGATCACCTGATTTTAACTCAAGCAAATCGCATGCCAGCTTCACCATCTGTGGGTTAATGGTTGAATTGACCTGAGTAAAGTCTTGCGGATGAAAGCCAAAATCCACATCAAAATCATCTAAACGATAATGCAAACGCATCGGTGCGTGTGGATCATCAACCCGATGTAAACTGTCTGGGCCTTCAGGTTGCAAATACAATTGCCAATGTTTCTGTAACGCAAATTGTTGTAATTGGTTGACATCGGCTGCAGATAATTTTTCTGTATGCCGTACCACCAAAGCAATCTCTTGATCTCCCATGGCCAATTCTATATGACCAATATGGGCTTTGCCTGTTAGACTTTGGAGTAGCTGCTTAAGACGAGTCAAAGAACCAAAAGCCTGATCAAGCACCAAGCAACGATCAATGCTGGTCAGTTTGTTGCTGTTGCGCTCACGAAAACCGACCACCAATTTATCTTGATTGGGCAAATAACGCACACCAACACGTGCTTTACGACGATAATCTTCACGTTTTGAACGTAATGGCGCAAGCCACTCTTCAGGCTGCACCTGCGCAAAGTGCTGCAAGTGTGACTGCAACACTTGTTGCTTTAAACGAATCTGCTCATCCACCTGAATATGCTGCATGCTGCAACCACCACATTGTTGATAATGCGGACATGGCGGAGCTACCCGCAAAGCTGACGGCTCACCTAGTACTTCTAAACATTCGGCTTGTTCTAAACGCTTGTTACTTTGAGTAATTTTGGCGCGTACAGTTTCACCGGGCAAAGCTCCTTCAATAAACACCGTTTTACCGTGCTTTTCAGCAGGATGCTCTGCCTGATGACCATAATGTGCAATACCACGCCCTTCATGCGATAAAGACTCGACCTGAAAGCAATGCACAGCCTGCTGAGTCGTTCGTTGTTTGCTGCGATGTTTCATGTGTACCTAGGCGTCAGAAGAAGGTGAAGGAGCAGACCATGCCGAACTTTCGCTCGCCTGATTCAGTGCTGTAGATGAAGCCTGCTCAGGGAAGTCTGCACGGGTAAATTCAGTTTGCTGTGAACTCTGCTGCCACACTTTCAAAAAATCTTCATGTTGCGGTTGAGTATGCAAATATTGAATGGTGTGCTGTACCCATAAAGTATGATCTTCAGGCAATAACTGCCCTTTCAGCAACAGCCAGCGCAGATAAATTAGCCAAGTATTCAGTACATCGCCTTCACAGTAGCGTGTCAGTCTGAGCCATTCACCTGTTTGCATAAATTCAGGGACACGATAACCCGCGTCTACCCGCTTACCCGGGAAGCCCAACAAATAGGCCATATCATCCAGTTTCTGAAAATGGCGACCATTGAACATGGCCATCACATCCATTAAATCGACATGACGTTGATGGTAACGGTTTTGATAATTGTTATAACGTTTTTGCTGATCAATCTCGCCCTGATCAAACAAACTCGGCGCAGACAGCCCATGATACATGGCACGGAATAAAATTACAGGCAGATCGAACTGCGAACCATTCCAGCTCACCAAAGTCGGATGACGCTTATCAAAAATAGACAAGAACTTTTTCAGCATTGCTGCTTCACTGTCTTGTTCGCGGCTAAATGAAAACAGTTTCATGCCGTGTTCATCAATCCACAAGCCTGAAATGCAGACTATTTCATGCAAAGGCAGACGCTGAAAATCGGTGCCCGCTTCTTGCCGACGCAGTTTCATCAACGCGTGTTCAAGTTCAGCCTCAGGTAAATTCAGCTGATATAAATGCGCGCCTGATTTCAAATCGGTAACGGTTTCAATATCGAAAATCAGCACAGGTAAACGCATACGATTTTACTCAGTCAGCTACAAAGAAATGAATGCTTTTCGGCTATTCAGGGTCTTGAACAGAGAATAACCCTGTCGATAAATAACGGTCACCACGGTCACAAATAATACACACGATGACTGCATCTGGATTTTCTTCAGCAATTTTTAATGCCGCCCAAACCGCACCACCTGAAGATGTTCCCGCACTGATGCCTTCTTTTTGCGCCAGTTTGCGCATGGTTTTTTCAGCTTCAATTTGCGGAATATCAATAATACGATCGACACGGCTACGGTCAAAAATAGTCGGTAAATAGGCTTCAGGCCAGCGACGGATACCTGCAATGCTTGAACCGTCGGAAGGCTGTAAACCAATAATTTGAATATCTGGGTTTTGTTCTTTTAAATATTTAGACACGCCCATAATGGTACCTGTGGTACCCATAGAACTGACAAAGTGAGTGATTTTTCCACCCGTTTGCTGCCAAATTTCAGGGCCCGTGGTCAGATAGTGTGCCTGCACATTGTCAGGATTACCAAATTGATTCAGCACCAAGCCTTTGCCTTCACGTTGCATTTGCAAAGCCAAATCACGTGCACCTTCCATGCCTTGTGCTTTGGTCACTTCAATCAGTTCAGCCCCATAAGCCCGCATAGCATCTTTACGCTCCTGACTCATATTATCAGGCATGATCAGCTGCATTTTATAACCACGCATGGCTGCTACCATTGCCAAAGCAATGCCTGTGTTACCACTGGTTGCTTCAATTAAAGTATCACCTGGTCGAATTTCACCGCGTTTTTCTGCCTGCATAATCATGTTATAGGCAGGACGGTCTTTGACCGAACCCGCAGGGTTATTCCCTTCCAGTTTTGCCAAAACCGTTGCCTGCGTATGTTGAGCCAAACGCTGCAAACGCACCAATGGGGTTTTGCCCACATAATGGTCTAGTAAAAACTCATCACTTTGGAAATCTGGTTGGGTATCACGCATGCTCTGTACCAATATCAAGGTGGGCTTATTGTATGAAAAAATGCACCTTCCTGCACGTTTTTCACTGGCTTTTTATCAAATCTACAAGAGTCTGCCGAGAATTTATGCATTCCTTTACATCGTTGCGGCCCCTCATTGCTTTGACTCATTTTTTATCGCTTCAACCACATCAAATACCGTTTAAATCCACACGACTTAACTTCTATAAATGACCTACGCATCCATGAAAATCGACATCTCTAGCACAGAAGCAGATGAAAACACAGTCAGCCGAAATAAAGCATGCTAAACTGCCTTGCATAAGGATTAAACTGCATGAACCATGTCAAATATCAACAAAAAGTTATTTAAGCGCTTGCACTTAAATCATGCTTATGGACAGCTGATTGCGCTCATTTTTGTGCCAATTATGATTTTGGCATGTGTTGGAACCATGTTGGTTCTATCTGAAACCTCTAATGCAGCCAAAGCACAACAGCGGCAAATGGCAATTGCGATTTTGACCCGATTTGAATTACCGTCTGAAGCAGCCCTACATCAATTATCTAGCTTTCCATGGAAGTACGAAGAAGCACGTTCTTATATGCAAAATATGATGAACGAAAAGCATTTGATTCGTACTGCACTGATTGATGCCACAGGTACACGACGCTTAAGCATGGGCTTTCAAGACCAAGCGGGCTGGCCAAAATTTCCAAAAAATGCCGAGTTTTTTGGCCCAATTCTATATAACAATAATCATGTTTATGGCATGCAAGTGCAGCAAGACATCAACCAACCTGCATGGTTATTGATTGAGCTAGACAATCAACCGCTACAAATTGCCCGCTATCGGGTCATGATTGTCTTGATTGCCACAGGTTTACTGACCTTATTACTGTTATTGCTGTGTCTGAATTTCTATTCACGTCGCTGGATTGCACCGATGTATGAAATTCGCATGCAGTTGCAACGTCTGAATGCCGATACGCTTGATCAACACATGGTGATTAACAGTACGGGTGAACTGCGTTTATTACAGCGTGATATTGCCAATGTAGTCAAACGCCTGCATTTCAGCTTTTTGGAACTCAAAGAACATACCGAACAAACTGAAGATGACTTGCGTCGTACCCTCGACACCTTAGAAGTGCAGAACATCACCTACCGTCAAGCACGTGACCAAGCGATTTCTGCCAACCAATCCAAATCGGTATTTTTGGCCAATATCAGTCACGAACTCAGAACCCCGCTGAACAGTATAGATGGCTTTATTCACCTGTTATTGCGTCAGGAAAACCTGAGTAATGAGCAGAATTTGTATTTACAAACCATTCGTAAATCGTCTGCGCACCTTTTGGCTTTAATTAATGATGTTTTGGATTTTTCCAAAATTGATGCCGGTAAACTGGAACTGGATACTGCGCCTTTTGATTTAGAAGAAGCTATTTTTGATGTGATGGATATGCTCTCGCCGTTGGCCGCGCAAAAGCACATCAACATGGTTTTTTACTTTGCCGACAACGTACCACAGCATGTGTTGGGTGATGCTTTACGCTTTAAACAAATTTTAACCAACCTGATTTCCAATGCGATTAAATTCACACCCGATGGTGAAATTATTGTACGTGCGCGCGTGGAACATGACGATATTGGACAATGCCTGATTCACTTTAGCGTACAGGATAGTGGCATTGGTTTAAGCGGCACAGACCGCAAAAAGCTGTTCGAATCTTTCTCTCAGGGCGATACTTCAGTCACGCGCCAGTTTGGTGGTACAGGCTTAGGCCTTGCGATCTCCAAGCAATTAGTGCATTTAATGCAAGGTCAAATTGGCTTTGAAGACAATCAAGAGCGTGCCCCAACAGAAAAAGGCTCAACCTTCTGGTTTACCGCCATGTTTGCTGTAGATGAGGCACATGAGCAACAGCATCCGAGCTTTAAAGATGTGCAAGTGGTGTCATATTTGGCACACCCTGCCACTGCCAATGTTTTGCGTCATTATCTAGAAAATTATGCAGTACAACACATTGAAACAGCTTCTATTTTAGATTTATTCAGCCGCTTAAAAGATGTAGCAAATACGCAAGACAATACCTGGTTAATTGTGGATCACAGCAGTGACACCGAAGCGCTATTGAAAGAAATTCGCACACGTTATCAGGGAAATTTGGCTGTTTATGGCTATCAAATGTCAATTGACCCAAGTGTGTTGAATGAGTACCGTGCACGCGCCTTGTATCAACCGCTCAGTCGTTCTGCGCTGATTCAATTACTCAACAATGAACACAACTTTGTCGAACCTGATGCAACTTCATTTGATGGTAAAGGCTTGCACATTTTGGCAGTAGATGATCACTTGCCAAACCTGATTGTTCTAGAAGCTTTATTGGGCGAACTCAACGTCACCACCACCAAAGCACAAAGTGGTCAGGAGGCTTTAGATATTCTGCAACAACGTATTGAGCAAGGATTACAGCCTTTCGATTTGATTTTCATGGACATTCAAATGCCTGTTATGTCTGGGGTAGACACCACCCGGGCGATCCGTTCTTTAGAATCGACACTGGAAAATCACAAACGTCTGCCAATTATTGCCCTGACTGCACACGCACTTGCCGATGAAAAACAAAAACTGCTGAAAGTGGGCATGGATGACTATGTCACCAAACCGATTCAGATTGAGCAGATCATTCAGATTCTCACCCACTGGACCACGCAAAGTTTTAATAAACCGCCTGCGGTTGATAAAGCCATTGTAATTGAAGCACTTGATCCAGACGTGCTGAACTGGCAACAAAGTCTGATGCTCGCTGCCAACAAAGAAGACCTTGCAGTAGATTTACTAAAAATGCTGGTCGACAGTTTTGCCACCGAATTAAATGAAATGGAACAACTGATTGAACTGGAAGATTTTCCGCAACTCGAGCACGTATTGCATCGACTATATGGTGCAACCCGTTATGTTGGCACACCAAACCTGCAGGATGTCACGGGCTCATTTGAACAGTTTGTATCGACCTTGCGCAAGGAACGTCGTAAAGCCGACGAACTCTTTGTGCAGGAAGTGCTGAATCGTTATCAGGAGCTAAAAGCCTGCATCCAACAAGTGGAACATGCAGCAGAACATATTTTTGCTCAACACACAGCAACTGGTTCGTAGTGAATCTGGGATGAATAGCATTTCGTCAAAGCAAAAATAGCGTTTTAAATACACGTTTCACAAAAAGCATCACATGATTTTTAGGAATCATTTCAGGCAGAGTCCACCGTTTTGGCCGTGACTCTGCTGTCATTTATCTTGGGGCTGTGCATGCTATGCTTTGCCCAGTCAAAACAAGAGTTCACAACATGACCTTACTTCGTATTGAAAAAAATAATGGCATTGCAATCGTTTCCTTAAACCGTCCAGACAAGCGCAATGCGATGAGCTTTGCCCTGCTCAAGGAATTGGTACGTACCGCAGAAAAACTGAAAAAAGACCGTAGCTTACGTTGTGTAATTTTAACAGGCGAAGCACAAGTTTTTAGCGCTGGCATTGATTTAGCCGACCTCAACAATCCACAAAACCGTGCTTTCGCAGCTTGGGAACTGATTAAACCAGGGCAAAGTCTATTCCAAAAAGCATTTTTGGTTTGGCAGGAGTTACCTGTACCTGTCATTGCATCAATGCAAGGTTACTGTTTTGGCGCAGGCATGCAACTGGCGTTGGCTGCAGACATTCGTATTGCGCATCCCGATACACAAATGTCGATCATGGAAAGTCGCTGGGGCTTAGTGCCAGACATGGGACTCAGCCGCTCTTTAAAAGGTTTAATTGGTTTAGACCTTGCCAAAGAATTAACCCTCACCGCACGTATTTTTGATGCCAACTATGCCAAAGAAATTGGTTTAGTGACACATCTTGCCGATAGCCCATTACAACAAGCACAAGTGCTTGCCGAAGAAATTGCACAGCGCTCTCCCGATGCTTTGGCAGCAGCCAAACAAGTATTGGATGCCATGGAACACACGCCTGCAAAATCTTTACGCTTAGAAAAAATTTGGCAATTAAAATTATTATTGGGTAAAAATAGCCAATTGGCGCGTAAAAAGGACAAAAATCCAGAAGTACGCTTTGCCCCACGTCAATTTTAATCGCAAAATCTGCTGCCTACTTTGACCAAAGGCGAGATTGACATTTCATCAAGGGCTTGTAATGTAGGCAAAAAGGAGAACTCGCTATGCACTTTGACCATGACACACAAATCGCTTTTTTAGGTATGGGACTCATGGGCACGCGCATGGCGACCCGCTTAATTCAGGCAGGTTATAAGGTTGCAGTATGGAACCGCAGTCCTGCTGCATGCGAACCATTAATCAATGCAGGTGCTAAACTGCTTCAGCTGCAAGAGATCGGGCAATACCCTGTCATTTTGACCTGTTTAGCAGATGATCATGCAGTTCAAAGTGTATTTGATCAAATTGAACCGTACTTAACTGCCCAACAAGTCATTGTTGATTTTTCCAGCTTATCGGTTGCACAAACCAAAGCCCTTGCACAACAAGCCAAGCAAAAACACGTGACTTGGATTGACTCACCTGTATCTGGTGGCACCGCGGGAGCAGAACAAGGTACGCTAGTAATTTTTGCAGGTGGCGATGCCAACACTATTGAAAAATTAAGCCCAATTTATGCGGTGCTGTCACAACGTGTGACCCGCATGGGCGAAACCGCAACAGGACAAGCCACCAAAATTTGCAATCAATTGATTGTTGCCGCAAATAGTACCTTAATTGCAGAAGCCGTTGCCCTTGCTGCTCAAGCAGGTGTAGATACACAGCTACTTGCCCCAGCTTTGGCAGGTGGTTTTGCCGATTCAAAACCGTTTCAGATTTTAACCCCACGTATGGCCACCCACAGTTTTGAACCTGTGCAATGGAAAGTACAAACCCTGTCTAAAGATTTAAATAATGCAGTGCAACTTGCCGCAGCGTTTCAGCTGCAGATTCCTGTTGCCCAAAAAGCTCTATCTCAGCTTCAAGCCCATCAGGCTAAAGGTTTTGCCGAAGCAGATTTAGCCAGCATTATTTACCAAGTTGAAGCTTAAATTTTTTCATTACCATTCCTGAGCAAGGAGCTTATGCATGTCTAAACTTGCGGTTAATCTGTCAATGATATTTACCGAAGTCCCATTAATTGAACGCTTTGCCCTTGCTCGCCAACATGGTTTTCAGCACGTTGAAATTCAGTTTCCCTACGAGCTCAGTATCGAACAAATTCAAACTCAACTTCAGCTGCATGCGCTTAGCCTGTGTCTGATTAATGTGCCTGCGGGTGACCTCATGCAAGGGGGTGATGGCTTAGCGGGGGTACCCGGTAAAGAACTTGAATTTCATCGTGGCTTAGAACAAGCCATTACCTATGCCAAAGCCCTAAACGTGCCGAGTGTGAATATTTTGGCAGGCAAACAACCTGCCGATGCAGACTTGTTACCTTGCTTAAACACACTGGCAGAAAATCTAAAACTGGCTTGCTCCATGCTCACTGAGCACCAGATTCAACCTGTATTTGAAATGATCAATGGCACAGATATGCCACGTTTTCTGGTACAGAACATTGCCCAAGCTCAGGAAATGTTAGAAGCTGTCAAACACCCTGCACTCAAAATGCAATTCGATTGTTATCACATGGCCATGATGGGTGAAGATGTGCTCAGCGCACTACAGGAAAACTTGCAAGATATTGGTCATATTCAATTTGCTGACTACCCAGGACGCCATGAACCTGACACAGGCCATTTGGACTATACCGCATTATTTGCATGGTTAGCGCAAAGTAATTACGCAGGTTATGTCGCTGCCGAATATCGCCCACGTTTAACATCAAATCAATCATTTGCGTGGAAAGACAAGTTTTTTCCGGCACAACAAAATGGTTAAAATCGGTGCGATTTGAATTTTTAGGCCAAAACGGCTATATTAGACGATGAATAATTTTAGGAAATTATACACCCCATGAATTTAGAACCATCGCCCGGCGCTTCTAATTCTCACGATCTTGCAATGAACACCGCAAAGCATGACGTACAAACTTGCCTTCAAGTTGTACATGAAGCACTACTCGATGTAAAAGCCAAAGAAATTGTTGAGCTTGATGTCAGCAGCATCAGCAATGTTGCAGATGCGATTGTCATTGCCAGCGGCACATCAACGCGTCATGTTAAATCCCTTGCCGATAATGTTGCTGAAGAAGCACGTAAAGCGGGTTTCCGCCCAATCGGCATTGAAGGCGAACGCGATGCTGAATGGATCTTGGTTGATCTTGGCATTGTTGTGGTACATCTTATGTTACCAACTGCACGTAAATTCTATGACCTTGAAAGCTTATGGCGTACCACACCTGAATCGGTTGCCTAATCTTTAAAGCTTCAAAACAGACCCAAGAAAATATGCAAAAGCGACTTTAAATAAGTCGCTTTTTTATGTGCAGTGTTTAAAAAATCATATGCAAACCAACTTACGTATTTGCACCACACAAGTCCCACCTTAACCCACTGACGATGGTCTCCGTGCGCTGATAATTTTCCGAAGCATGATCTTTAGCTTTCTTTTACGATCTCTTATACAACGAACAAAAAAACCGCCCGAAGGCGGTTCTTATCAGTCAGTTCACTTAGTGACCTGTACCGTTGATTGACTTCGTCATATCTTCCACAACTTTCTTAGCATCACCAAAGATCATCATGGTCTTGTCGTTATAGAACAAGTCGTTGTCCAAACCGGCATAACCCGTTGCCATTGAGCGCTTGATCACCATAATGGTACGTGCTTTATGCGCTTCAAGAATTGGCATACCGTAAATTGGCGAGTTCGGATCGTCTTTTGCTGCTGGGTTCACAACGTCATTCGCACCAATAACAAGTACTACATCTGTTGCTGGGAAATCTGAGTTGATCTCATCCATTTCTAAGATGTCTTCGTATGGTACGTCTGCTTCTGCAAGTAATACGTTCATGTGACCTGGCATACGACCTGCCACAGGGTGAATCGCAAAGCGAACAGTTACACCTTGTTCTTTCAGCAAGTTAGCCAATTCTTTAACTGCATTTTGTGCACGACCTTGCGCCATACCATAACCTGGTACAATCACTACGCTGTCAGCATTTGACATCAAGAAGCCAGCATCATCTGCAGAACCTGAGCGGTAGTTACGTTGTACTTGCTCACCAGCGCCAGCAGTCGGTGCTGCTGCACCACCCATCGCACCACCAAACAATACGTTGATGATTGAACGATTCATCGCTTTACACATAATGTACGACAGAATCGCACCCGATGAACCTACAAGTGAACCCGCAACAATCAGCATGTTGTTTTCAAGTGTGAAACCAATCCCTGCTGCAGCCCAACCTGAGAATGAGTTGAGAAGTGATACCACCACTGGCATATCACCACCACCTACAGGTGCAATCCATACCCAACCAAATGCAAGTGCAAGACCAGTCATTGCCCAGAATGATGTCATGTTTCCAGTCAAGAAGAAGTGGATACCAAAGCCTAACATAGCAATGAAAATCAATGCTTGAACAGGTTTAACCCATGCACCTGAAATGGTTTTTGCCCATTTCTTTGCAGCCAGTTTGCCGTACGCAAATACAGATGCAGTAAAGGTAATTGCACCCACGAAACACCCCACAAACAATTCAAATAAATGAACTTTGCTCATTTCATGGAAATTAATACCATTTGCAGCCAATAGGTCTGGACCTAATTCCACCAACTTGTTGTTATGAATAATTGCAGCAATGGCAATTAAAACTGCTGCTAAACCCACCAAAGAGTGCATCAGTGCAACTGTTTCAGGCATTTGAGTCATAGGAACAGTACGTGCGCGAGCAATACCAACAATTGCACCTAAAACCATAGCACCTACGATCATCCAAACCACTGGATTATCTGCCACAAAGAATGTGGTCAATACGGCAATTGCCATGGCGATCATGCCGTAGCGGTTACCTGCAATTGCTGTTTTTGGACCAGACAAACCACGAAGCGTTAAGATAAAAAGTACAGCCCCGATTAAATAGAACCAGTCTGCATATTCACGAATAAATTCCATGCATTAGCCCTCTTTTTTCTTTGCTTTTGGTTTGAACATTTCCAGCATACGTGCCGTTACTGCGAAACCACCAAAAATATTGATACTTGCCAAGAACACAGCAATAGCACCCAGCACACTCACCACGTTAATAGTTTGAAAATCTACACTACCCTCTACACCCACCATTGGTAAGCCAACAGTTTGAATCATCGCACCCACGATAATGATCGAAGACAGCGCATTGGTTACCGCCATAAGAGGCGTATGCAATGCAGGCGTTACGCCCCAAACCACGTAGTAACCTACGAAAATGGCAAGGACAAAAATCGTAATTGTTTCAACCATGAGAGTTCTCCTTAACCACGCTTTAACAGTACTTGACCGTTATGGGTCACCAGCAATGCTTTCTGAATTTCTTCTTCAGGATTCAGTGCAAAGTTCTTGTCGTTATCAAATAATGTTTCAATAAAATTCAATACATTACGTGCATAAAGTGCAGAGGCTTCAGTCGACACTGTAGATGGAATGTTTGGGATACCCAAAATTTTCACACCATTGGCAGTCACAACAGTTTCACCACATTGTGAACCTTCGACGTTACCGCCTGTTTCTACTGCCATATCTAAAATGACTGAACCCGGTTTCATCTTCGCAACAGTTTCAGCTTTGATTAAACGTGGTGCATCACGACCAGGCAATAATGCCGTGGTAATCACAATATCAGCATTAGAAACAGCTTTATCTACAATAACAGCTTGATCTTTAATGTATTGTTCACCTGGCATCCAGCCGTAGCCATTTTTGGCAGCATCTGCAGCTTTTTGCTGTTCTTCTTCAGACATTGGCACGTCTAGCCATTTACCGCCTAAAGACTCTACCTGATCTTTCGCAGTTGGACGCAAGTCAGTTGCTTCTACTACCGCACCTAGACGTTTTGCCGTTGCAATGGCTTGCAGACCTGCAACGCCCACACCCATGATCACAACACGTGCAGGTTTTACAGTACCCGCAGCCGTCATTAACATTGGGAACATGCGTTGGTATTCTGCTGCAGCCAACAACACTGACTTATAGCCTGCCAAGTTGGCTTGTGATGACAACACATCCATATTTTGTGCACGTGACAAAGTACGCGGCAAAAGCTCTAACGCAAATGCAGACACCTGAGCCGCAGCAAACTGATCTAATTCAGTATTGCGGTAAGGATCAAACATCGCCACGACAGTGCTATTCGGTGCCAATTTCTGAATTTCATCACCCTTCGGGGCACGAACTTTCAAAATCATTTGACTGCCACGATAAGCATCATCTGTCAGGCTTGCACCCACTTGTTCATAAGCACTGTCGATATAAGCGGCTTTAACACCCGCACCACGTTCAATGACTACGCTATGACCCGCGCTAATCAACTTCTTTACTGTTTCTGGCGTCGCAGCGACACGATTTTCACCGACAACAGTTTCGGTTGGAATTCCGATCTGCATGAGCGTCCCTCAAGCTAGTTTTTCTTAAGTCAACATCGTGGATAACGATGCTTTCCCCTCAGGATAAGTTTTGTTGAATTTTTGGATTCTAATGCAACATTTTTAAATTACCACCCAATATTTATTTAATAAATACCCATATTTTGAACTGATGATTCATAAAAATATTGTTGCGAGATATAATTGATAGGTTTTGCTTCTTTAATATAAGTCTAATTATTCAGCAACAACCATATTTGGCAGGATCAAAACGACAGCACAGCAGTTTTGAGTTAGCAGTTCATCACATTTAAATGAATTTTGCATTGATCATTCTGACATGCATTTGGCTAAATTGGGAAAATCCGACTTAGACCCAAAAGATCATATATCTATACATTTGACCGCTAAAACTTAAAACTTCAATGCCAAATTGACTTTTCTGACAAATTTTATCGCTCGCTATACGTACTAATTTAGAGCCTATACCTCCCCATTAAAACCTTACAAATACCAACCTTTGCCTTATCAATAAAATCTAAAAGTGGCAGCAGCAAAACTTTTAAACCCTCTGTAAATTTATTCAGTGTATGTCTAAGTTGACCGCTATTATTTTTTTGAATTTTTTTAAACATCATTTTGTCTGATGATGGATTTTGTGTGTTTTGTAATATTTTAAAAGTTTTTGCACTATTATCGTGCAACCACAATCTATTTTACTTTTCACTTAATTTCGATGTTTTAAAGCAGACCCTTTACACAAAATCCGCTATGCTTAGTTGTTGATTTTTCCTGCCACACTTGCCGTTTTAAATCCTATGCAGGATCACTCAACTCTTTTTATCGTACTTTACATTCATCCCTCACTTTAGCTTTTGCCATGATCAAACTTAATGCCACGCAATGGGGTTCCATCTTTGCGCTATTCGCTGCATTTTTGTTCAGCACCAAAGCGATTTTTATTAAACAGGCTTATGCACTTTCGCCATTGGTCGATGCCACTGTGCTCATGGCTTTACGTATGGCCAGTGCCTTGCCGTTTTTTCTGTTGATTTGCTGGTTCAACCGTCAGCACAGCCGCAACATTTCCAAAGGCAATTGGCTACTGCTGATTTTTTCAGGTTTGATCGGCTATTACTTTTCTAGCTGGTTAGACTTTTTAGGGTTGATGTTCATTAGCGCATCATTAGAACGGATTATTCTTTTTTTATATCCAACTCTGACTGTATTGGCGTCTAGCCTGATCTATAAACAAAAACTCAGCTGGCTGAGTTTACTTGCCATTGCTCTGAGTTATGGCGGCACAGTCATTGTGATGCTACAAGAACAAAGTAACACACCACACGACTCATACTTTTGGCTAGGCAGCAGTTTAGTCTTTGCCAGTGCGGTATGTTTTGCGGGTTATTTGCTGCTGACTCGACGATTGATTCAACATTTTGGCTCATGGAATTTTACAGGCTTGGCTTTAAGCATTGCCTGCTTAGGTACCTTGGTTCATTACTGCTTGGCCACACCGCATCCTCTAGCTTTGATTCAGCAGCTGCCATTACAGGTACTGGGCTACGGCGTTGCCTTGGGCATTTTTGTGACAGTACTGCCTACCTTGTTAATGGCGCACAGCATCGCCCGTTTAGGTGCAGCACAATCAGCTATGATTGCCTCAATTGGCCCCATTTTAACGATTTTATTGGCTACAGCATTTTTAGGTGAGCACCTGAATGGCATACAATGGTTGGGCTGTCTGCTGAATATTATAGGGGTGATGATGATTACATTGTCCAAAAACAAGTTTTCACATTAAAGACTTAAAACATCACCACAAAGTTTAGGATACTCACCGATTTTTCATCGCTCAAACTCAAACAGCGTCCTATTTACTCACAGCATCACACTGCCTTATAAGCTAGGAAGACTATGAATACTGCACCTGACATTAGCCAAGACAAAACCCTTTTATGGTTAATGGCGATTGCCTGCGGTTTATGTGCAGGTGCAAATTATTATTGCCAACCTTTGATTTACTCCATTCATCAATCTTTTCAAATTCCACAGTCACAAGTTGCACTGACTGTGACATTTGCACAAGTCTCTTACGCACTCGGCTTATTGTTTATTGTACCGATGGGCGATATTGTCAATAAAACCAAGTTCATCCCCTTGCTCATGTTCTTGGCATCGGTAGGTTTGTTTTTGTGTGCCTTTTCTAGCAATTTAAGCATGCTTTGGATTGGTACCATCATCACAGGGCTATTTTCTGTGGCGGCACAAGTATTAATTCCTTTTGCGACCATGACCGTAAAACCTGAAAAAATGGGCGAAGTTGTTGGTTTGCTGATGAGTGGTTTATTGGTCGGTATTTTACTTTCGACCAGTTTAGCAGGCTTGCTATCTAATTTATTTCACTGGAAAGTGATTTATCTGCTCAGCGGGATATTCATGTTGTGTATTGCTGCGGTACTCAAAGCACGTTTGCCTTTTATTTCTACCAGCAAACTCAGCTACTTTGCAGTATTTCAGTCTATGGGCAGACTGATTTTGGAAGAGCGCCGCTTAGTCTATCGCGCATTACTCGGGGCTTTTGCTTTTGCTGCGATGAGTGTTTTATTTTCCACCATTGCCGTATTACTCAAATCTAGTTTTGGCTTAGCCGATGTCATGGTCGGTATTGTGGCTTTGGTTGGAGTATTTGGCGCACTTTCGACCAAACAAGTGGGTAAAATTGCAGATCGTGGCTATGTCACAGCGCTGACTTGGGGCGGCTTAACCTTGCTCGGCATCAGTTGGATGTTTCTCTACTTTGGTCAATTCCAACTGTGGAGTTATATTTTGGGTTTTGGCTTGATTAACCTTGGCTTAGCGACTGTGCATAGCAGCAATCAAAATATTATTTTCCGCTTACGCCCAGATGCCAAATCACGCATCAATTCAGTCTATATGACCAGTTATTTTACAGGTGGTGCCTGCGGTTCCGCTTTAGGGATTTACGCATGGCAGCAAGGTGGATGGCTATGGAGCTGCATGGTTGGACTGTGTTTTGTTGCAGCCGCAATGTGCTTTGCCCTGCTTGATCACACGCATCAGCGCAAGCATCTTGCAGAAGCTTAAAGTGACTGACGACAACCATCTAGTTTAGGACATTTGCATCACAGGATAAAAAGGCTGACTCCACTCATTCCATTCTAAGCTTTCAACATTTTCCAATAAAATTTGGATAAAACACGGCAGCAATGCCGAAAGTAAAAGACTGGCATGACTGAGCTGTTTGCGGTTAATTGCACTATTATACGTTGCACCGCCTTGCACGAGTTGTTGATGCAAAGTCGATAAGCGCTTGAACAGAAAGCTTAAAATACTGGCTGAATCGTGGGTATGCAAAGCCTGCATGATGTGCTGTTTTTCCGATTCAAAATCTGTACGCCATGTACCTTCGCTGATTTTTTGATTGCGCCAATCCCAAAAGCTTTGACACAAATACGGATTAGTCAGTAAAACCTCCAAACTTTGTGGATGCTTTTCCCACAAAATTCTAGAAATCCGCTGATCTACATCTTTTTGATAAACTCTAAATGCAAACTGCTGTAAGGTCTGTTGTTCTTGCTCTGCCGTTTTTCCTTGCGCGTATAAGGCATTCAGTGCCACCCAAGTACTCATAAACTGCAAATCAAGATCATCATGTAAAGCAATGGCTTTTTTCCACCAGCTCAAACTGCGCTGCATGCGTAAATTAAAGGCAGCAGAAAACTCGTTTTTCTTGGTTCGATAAATTTCTTCTAAAACCAACATATTATTATCCCTCTTGTGCCGCTTTATCGTTATCTTTTCAACATACTAAAAAAAGTTAAAGGATACAAATACCCAATCGTTCAGTCGCTTCGCTTTCTTGTATCCTTTTATTGGGTGCTACAGTCGAAAAATACCTCCTTATTAGGATGCTCTGCTAGCGCTGTCGATTTTTTCTCAAACCCCGTATAATGCGCGGCTTATCTTTGCTCTTCCAGTCAGGTGTGTTATGACGCGTGCCATCCAAAATTTACAGCCTCGTATTTCCGTTGCCCCGATGATGGATTGGACTACTCGTGATTATCGTTTTTTTGCACGCTTGTTTAATCCAAACATTGTGCTGTACACCGAAATGGTCACAACAGGCGCCATCTTATTTGGAGATGCCAAACGTCACCTCGATTACAGCAAAGAAGAACATCCAATTGTGTTACAACTAGGTGGCTCAAATTCTCAGGATTTAGCAAGCTGCAGCAAAATGGCGCAAGACTGGGGCTATGATGAAATTAACCTAAATGTCGGCTGCCCAAGTGATCGGGTACAAAACAATAAAATTGGTGCCTGCTTAATGGCAGAGCCTGATTTAGTGGCTGAATGTATTGCCGCGATGCGTCAAGTGGTGGACATTCCTGTGACAGTCAAACACCGTATTGGCATTGATGATATGCACTCCTATGAAGAAATGCTGCATTTTGTCGATACTGTTGCACAAACAGGCTGTACTCATTTTATTGTGCATGCACGAATTGCCTTGCTGCAAGGTCTATCGCCTAAAGAAAACCGTGAAGTTCCGCCCCTGCGCTATGAAGATGTCTACCGCTTAAAACAAGACCGCCCTGAATTATTCATTGAAATTAATGGCGGAATTAAAACCTTTGCAGAAACTCAGGCGCATTTACAGCATGTCGATGGGGTGATGATTGGGCGTGAGGCATATCACAATCCATATTTATTGGCAGAACTTGGCCAATTATGGAATCTAGAACAGCCCGATCGTTTTGAAATTATGCAGCAAATGTTGCCCTATATTGAGCAACGCTTACAACAGGGTGCGCCCCTGTCTGTGATTACCCGCCATATTTTGGGTTTATTCCAAAACCTACCTGGTGCGCGGAAATGGCGTCAGGCCTTAAGTGGTGGCAACGCCAAAACCTTTGCCGATGTGGAAAATGCGCTAGCCAATATTCAGGCGGCCATGCAACGTACAGAAGCCTATTTAAAAGAGCAGCAGTCGCTTCAGGCAGAATAAATTTCAATTCATACTTTTAGCAGAATATCGTCGTAAAAGACCATGCTAGATATACTCAGCATGGCAGGTGTTCTGCCTATTTCTTGCTGTGCAGTGCATCCAGTTTTTTCAGCACTTCAGCCACAGCCACCATTGCAAAACTGGACGTAACCACCACAGCCGAACCATAACCACCGCAACGTAAGCCTGCACTTGGGCAAACATCTGCGCTAGAAAATGGATTGTCTATAGAATACACGCAGGTAATACCAAACTTTTCTTTTGGCTTTTTACAAATGCCTTTGCTCCGTAATTGAGCTCGCAATTTAGCCAGCATTGGGTCTTGTTCGGTTTTAGATAAATCTGCCACCCGAATTTTAAGTGGATCAAGCTTCCCGCCTGCACCACCCGATACAATGAGCGGAATCTTGTTAAAACGGCAATACAACATCAACGCCAGTTTAGCTTTAACATCATCAATGCAATCCAACACCAAGTCAGGGGCTGTTGCCAATAACGCTTTGACGTTATCGGGGCTTAAGTAATCATCCACCAAATTAATTTTGATGCGTGGATTAATCGAACGACAGCGCTCAGCCATCACATTAATTTTTTCATGTCCTAAGGTCGCACTCATGGCAGGTAACTGACGGTTAATGTTCGATGCTGCAACCACATCCATATCGACCAAAGTCAGCTCACCTATGCCTGTACGTGCTAAGGCCTCGACCGCCCAAGAACCAACCCCGCCAATACCAATGACCATCACATGACTATGCGCATAATGTTGAAATGCACTGTCACCATAAATTTTGGCAACGCCTGCAAAACGGCGTTCATATTCGTCATCTTGAAGAAGGTCAGTCATGCGCTCATCAAATATAGTTTCAAGGTAGAGGCATTTTACTGTGTTTCAGGGCTTGGGTGTTGTTTCGCGCACATCTAAAACCCGAAATGTATTTTGCCAAAGCTGTTCAGCCAGCGTTTGCGGCGAGATATTCAAACAAGCCGCCAAACCTTCAAGCACATAGATCAAGTTGGCAGGCGTATTGCGGGTACGGGTTTGAGTATCGGTTTGGCAACATAATGGCGTCATGTCGGGACAGTCGGTTTCCAAAACCAAATTTTCAACACCAATTTCTTGTACAACACGACGCAGTTTTTTTGCATTAGGGTTGGTGATCTGCCCTGTCACACCAATTTTAAAACCTAGCTTGATCAGTGCTTTGGCCTCTTCTACCCCACCACTAAAAGCATGGGCGATGCCGCCAAGTTGAAACTGCTGTTGTTTTAAAATTTTTAATACATCGGCATGCGCTTTACGGATATGTAGCAATACAGGCTTTTGCCAATGACAGGCAATTTCCAATTGGGCTGTAAAAAAATCTTGCTGTTTTTGAAATGCCTCAGCTTGTTTATGTTCAGCTAAAAAAGTATCTAAACCAATTTCGCCCACAGCAACGCAATGCTGCTGTTGTAAAATTTGCTCCAAATCGTGTAAATGCTGACGCTGATGCTGTTCGATATAAAAGGGATGCAGTCCAGGCGCCAAATGACTACGTGGCGCCTGATCAAGTTGATTCAAATACTGTTGGGTTGCAATCAAATCCTGAAAGCGTGATTGCACAAAACCGATCAGTACTAAATGCTCTACCCCCGCTGCCTTGGCCGCATACGCCAATTGCTCCCGATCAGCATCAAAATCAGCAACATCAAAATGGGTATGCGTATCAAATAGCGGGAGGTTCATATTAAGACTTCGGCTTTGCTTGGGCATCACTGCTTGCTGTTTCACTTGCCGCTGCAGGCTTAGTTTCAGCTTGTGGCAAGTAAGCAGTTTTTAAAATACCCTGTAAATCTGCATAAGGAATGGTCAAACGTGGCAACCCTACCACATAAGGCCCAATTTCATATTCTGCATATTGCAAAATCAGTCCTTGTTGGCCTAGGTAATAATTATCAGACAGTTTAAATTTCCACGCCTGCTCATATTCCTTCACGTTGGTAGACAATTCAGATTCGATCACCCAGTTTTTAAATGCCTCATAGGCTTTACCTTCTAATTGTGGGCGCTGCTGATCTAACAAAATGTCATTCAATGTGACTAATTTTTTCTTTTCTAAATCAAAATTATAATACTGCTGCGCCGATGCACCATGCGCTCCGCCTAAATAGCTACTGCTATTTAACACTACCGTTGCTAAGGGTTGATCTGCATTCAGAATTTTAGGCTTAATCATCAAACTGATTTTATGATTCGAGCTGAGGGCTTTCAGCTCCTGATCAAGCATTAAAAAACTTTGCACATACGGCACTGTTTGCTTTTCCAGTTTTTGTGCCAAAGTTTCTACTTGAGCAATTGCGGCGGCTGTTGGGTTACTAGCAGGTGCTTCAGCAGTACTTGCTGCAGTCACTTCTGCTGCCTGTGCGGCTGATGCTTCTGAAGCAGCCTGTTTTGGTGCAATCGTCAATATTTGCGAGAGTTCTTTAATAATTTGCTGATCAATAAAATGATCAATAAATGCCTGATTACTGTTTAAACGCTCAATAGTCATTTCAGGGCAATTCTTGCCCTCACATTGTGGCAATGCCAAGTTCAGTTTTTCAGTATCACCCACGAGTTTTAAACTTTGCTGTTCAACTTCTGTTTGACTTGGCTCAGCCGTTTCTGGCTCAGTTTTTTTAGGCTGACACGCTGTGACCCCTAAAGTTGCAATTAAAATACTGACCGTTAATATCGTTTTATGTTTCAACATGAATACAACCTTTTTTTGATGAGCATATACGTGACCCAATCATAGGTACGTGTTGCTGCTTATAATCAATCTCTACTAAAACCTACTAAAACATAGATGGGTAGATTTCTGCTTTTAAAACTTGTTGTGTTTGTGCTTTGCTTAGGTAAATATCAAACTGTGGTCCATCTTGCACAATTTCATGGGTACGGTAATGCAAACCTAAGCCTTGATCATCAAAAAACCAGTCTGCCTGCCCCCAATATAGTTTTTCTGACGCATTGTTTTGTATTTCACTGCTCTGCTCTTTCAACCAGTCTTGATAGGCCTGCTGCACAAAGGTATGCATCTTAGTTTGTTGCTTAGGATCAATTACATCTAAAACAGACAAAGCTTTTTGCTGTTTGCGGTCTGCCACAAAGAAATAATAACGCTCTTTAATGTGCGTACCTTCTTGCTGGGTATCTACCCCAACCTGTAACAATACATACTGATTACGCTGATAGGCAATTCGAGTGTACATCGCCAATTCATAGGCTTTATTTTGTGCCAGTGCTGCCTGCCATGCATCAGATTTTTTCACATAAGCATCTACCGCTTGCTGCAAACTCATATTTTGCTTTAAGCCAATTTGATCTTGAATCACCATGGCCTGATTTTTGGCAATCCAGTCATTTAGCCATGCATCTTGGGTATTTAAAGTTTGAATTTCCAGCTCTATGCAATTTCTGTTTTCACAAAAAGGCAAAGCAATAGCTGCGGCTTGTTGTTTGATATTTAAATAAGGTAAAACTTCAGCCTGATCTTTCTGAAAAATAGAGGTTTGCTCATCTGCATTTTTATTTTGTTGAGATGAGTCACAGGCACTGAGTAAGATCGCCCCACTCAACATTACTCCCAGATAGACTGTTTTTTGCAGCATGACATCCCCAATGTATTTATCTAAAAATAATCACCAGCCATAATAAAACAGCTTCGTGATGAAGCTGTTTTATTTTTGAAAGCTTGAACTTAGTGCTCACGCGTATTTCTAAACTCAATATCAGGATAACGCTCTTGCATTAACTGTAAATTCACGCGGCTAGGTGCGAGATAAGTTAAGTGACCACCACCATCGACCGACAATTGGTCGTGGGCTTTTTTCTTAAACTCGTTAAATTTTTTCTCATCTGCACAAGACACCCAACGCACGGTATTGATGCTGACTGGCTCATACATACAATCGACTTTATATTCTTCTTTCAGGCGATACGCCACCACTTCAAACTGCAAGACACCCACAGCGCCAACAATCAAGTCATTGCTGTTTTGTGGCATAAAGACCTGTGTTGCACCTTCTTCTGAAAGCTCTTTCAAGCCTTTTTGTAGCTGTTTAGATTTTAAAGGATCTTTCAAACGTACACGACGGAACATTTCAGGCGCGAAGTGTGGAATACCTGTAAATTGTAGCTTTTCACCTGAAGTGAATGTATCACCAATTTGAATGGTACCGTGGTTATGCAAACCAATAATATCACCTGGCCATGCTTCTTCTAAATGCTGGCGGTCACCTGCTAAGAAGGTTAAGGCATCACTAATACGCACATCTTTATCTATGCGTACATGTTTCATTTTCAAGCCTTTTTCATACTTACCCGAACAAATTCGCATGAATGCAATACGGTCACGGTGTTTAGGGTCCATATTGGCCTGAATCTTAAATACAAAGCCACTAAAGCCTTCTTCATTGGCTTCAACAATACGGTCTTGTGTCGGATGTGCCTTCGGTGGTGGTGCATATTCACTAAACGCATTCAGGACGTGATCTACTCCAAAATTGCCCAATGCGGTACCAAATAACACTGGAGTTTGACGGCCCGCCAAGAATTCTTCACGGTCTAATGGCTCATTCGCCATTTGCACCAGTTCCAGTGACTCTTCAAATGCCGCCCAAGCCAACTCACCTACTTTTTCACGTAAATCTGCATGGTTATAACCATCGCGAATTTCAATTTCAGTAATGGTTGAACCAAAGCCTGATTTGTAAACATAAAATTTTTCTTCAATCAGGTTAAATACACCGGCAAAATCACGCCCCGTACCCAAAGGCCAAGTAATTGGAACACATTTAATTTTTAAGACGTTTTCAATTTCATCTAACAATTCCAATGGCTCACGAATTTCACGGTCCATTTTGTTCACAAATGAAATAATGGGGGTGTCACGCATACGACACACATCCATCAATTTTATGGTTCGGTCTTCGACCCCTTTTGCACCATCAATTACCATCAAGGCTGAATCCACAGCCGTTAAAGTACGGTAAGTATCTTCAGAGAAATCTTCGTGCCCTGGGGTGTCGAGCAGGTTAATCATTTTGTCTTTATATGGGAATTGCATCACCGAGGTGGTAATGGAAATTCCACGCTCTTTTTCCATTTCCATCCAGTCAGATGTAGCACCACGGTCAGACTTACGGCTTTTCACCATCCCTGCAACCTGAATGGCCTGTCCCCATAACAGCAGTTTTTCTGTCATGGTGGTTTTACCAGCATCGGGGTGGGAAATAATCGCGAAAGTACGTCGCTGTGCGACCTGCGCCGCTAACTCATCTTTAAAACTCATGCAAGACACCTACTGCAGAATCGCAGTGTATAAGACCAAAATGATCAATATGAAAAATTGGCGATATTGTAGCAGATTTATGCTTTTTGTCTTCACAAGTTACTGGGCAGCAAAACACTGTACTCTTATTTCTACCTTGTCTTTCTCAAATGAGAAAAGAAACAGATCATTCTTTTAGTCGGTGTCTTATTGTGAAATCTTAGATATAAGCACTTCGTGACTCAAATATCTGCGTTTTGATGTCATCACAGATAAATCGATTATCGGCAAGGAATGAAACAATCAGCGCGTCATTGACCTCAAGTAACTTGTATTGCAACTTTTCCATTAAATTTGAACATCGTGCCAACTTACAAAGCTGCTTTCTATGCCCGCTGCGATACAAAGAAAACTGCTGCGCTGTGGTCATATACGCTGTTCGATCAATGAAATCAGGGACTGTAAAGCCGTATTGTGCTGAAACTTCTGTCTCAGGATTGGCTTTTCTTCGGATATGCTCCTCTCTCATTTCCTGCATGATTTTGTGTTGAGCTTGCGCTGAAACATTAGGATGATCTAAGAGGATATTCCATAAATAGCGATTCGAGCGCTCCAAATGAACTGGAAATTGCTGAAGTAAAGCCATTTGCACTTTAGCTGTTAAGTTTTGATTACCCACCAAAACAATAGCCTGATCATGCACTAGCTGAAGTTGAATTTCCTCACAAATAGAAACGTTTTTAGCCAGAAAACGTCTGACCACATTATTTTCTGCCAAAAGCGCACGTTGTGTATCCAAACCAATAGCAGGATGTTGCGCCAACAGCATTTTTATACTCGGTTCATGTACAGCGCGACCCTGCCAAGTGTCTTCATATTCAAGTAACTGCTGTTGGTCATGTGCTGACAGCTCATTTTGTTTGAGCAGATTCAATAATGCTGTACGTATGTGCTTAGATTGCATCGCATCACCTGAATTATTAGGAACTATAAAAAAGATTGCTTCAGTTTTCCCAAAAACCTGGCTCATCGTGATGTTTATTCTGCATGGCCATGTCCAAAGGACAATAAAAGAAAAGCACACCTTTAATCTTAGGTTTTCCCTGCTCGTCTTCCAAATGCCGACTTAATCGCTGATAGACAGGGTCGTTTTCATCATAAATCACATCTAAATACAGCTGTCCGTGATATGACTCAAAACTATATTCACTCGCCATTCCCGCCCAGAACTGATAAGAAATATCCTGCTCATCAAGCCAATTGATTAAATCTTGGCGTATCTGCCAATTTTTATAATCGTAATCAGGATATAATTCTCGATCAAAATCTACATACAAAACATCGCGTTGTTTTTCTCGTGCAATTTGATCAATATGCTTAATTAAAAATGGCATTGTTATTATTCCCAAAGTAATATTCATTATATAAATGGGCTGATCATATGCTTGTTCTTAGCAAGCCTTTTGCTCTGCCATGCTCAACCACACTGTGAGTATCTCACCCAAGTTGGACAGGTTGTGTCGTAGCTTTTGAAAAATAAAATGTATAAAGCGTAAGCTGTTAATTTTTAAAATTAAAAAAGTTTTCAATCTTTAAGCAGGATAAGTAAATACGCTCTCTAAACGCTCGACATCCATGGGCATACCGAGCCAATAGCCTTGTAATTGCTGACACCCCAAACGGGTTAAAATTTCAGCCTGTTGCTGATTTTCAACCCCTTCTGCTGTCACTGTTAGGCCTAATTTAATGGCCAATTGAATAATACTTTCTAAAATAACTTCTTCTTTGCTGTTTAAGGTTAAATCGTGAATGAATGCACGATCAATTTTAAGTTCATCCACAGGCAGTTTTTTCAAATACAAAAAGCTGGAATGGCCTGTACCAAAATCATCAATCGCCAATTGAATACCCATTTGACGTAAGCGTTCAAAACTACGAATACTCGACTCAATATGATGCATCGCAGTCGTTTCAGTCACTTCAATCATAAGATGCTGCGGTTGAATATTATAGCGCTTAAATAAATTTTCTAAGTTTGAAAACAGATGCTTATGCTCAAACTGCACTGCCGACAAGTTCACAGCCACTGGAAATAAAGATATTCCCGCCTTTTCCCAAGCCTGAATTTGTTTAAATGCTTCTTCAAGCGTCCAATAACCTATTTGAATAATTAGACCTGTTTTTTCAGCCCCTTTAATAAACATATTGGGCGTCAATAAACCATGCACAGGATGATACCAGCGAATTAATGCCTCAACCCCACAATTTTTGTGTTCCACTGCCGTAAATTTAGGTTGATAAAACAAGGTAAATTGTTGTTGTTCTACGGCTTTATATAAATCATTGATTAATTTACTTTGGCTTTTGGCTTCTAGTAACTCCAAATCATAACTAAATACCGAACTGGTATTTCGTCCCTGATATTTCGATGTCAGCATGGCTGCATCGGCATTCATTAAAATATCTTGCAAGTTGCTGCCATGTTCTGGGAACATCGCAATCCCAATACTGCCTGAAATATTAATTTCCTTGCCCGCGATTAAGAAACTTTGTTGGATCAGTTCCAAAACCTGTTCTGAAATTAAGGTCGCTTCTGCAATATCGGTATGCTCAATCACCAATAAAAATTCATCACCGCCAATTCTGAGCAATTGTGTTTTGTCACTCAAACGAGTTTGCACACGCTTGGACAATTGAATTAATAACTGATCACCTACATGATGCCCAAATACATCATTCACAGCTTTAAAACGGTCTAAATCAATGTATAAAAATGCAACTTTGCTACCTTTTTGACGATGCTCAGAAAAAAGTAATTGTGCATATTCAGCCAAATACAAACGATTTGGCAGTTTAGTTAGGTTATCTTTAACCGCCTGATTGGCTAGTTCACGATTTGCGATAGATAATTTACGGCTTTGCTCTTCTAAACGCTGTTCTAGCATCGCCACACCCAAGGCTGCTGCAAAAATTAGCCCTGTAATGGTCAAAACCAGCAAAAGTGCTTGATTTTGCTCCAATTGATCAGGTCTTAACTTGGGTAAGTTTTCTGTAGAGTGAAAATGCAATGCTTCCATGCCAATATAGTGCATGGCCACAATGCTCAGACTCATTAATACCGCAATTAAAATTTTATAATGTGCCTGACGTCTAATCCTGCATTTTGCTCTGAACATTAACCAGAAGGTGACAATAGCACCAATGATGGCGACCAAAATTGAAAGCAGCACAATCGTCGGGTCATAATGACTACGATAGCCTTCTACGACCACACCCATCATTCCCGTGTAATGCATACCCGCAATTCCTAAGCCCATCAACAGGCCACTCAGAATTAAGCGTGGTAAAGGTAAAGTCGATTTGGTGGTGAGCCAGACTGCAAAAGTAGAGGCAAGAAAAGCAATGAAAAAGGAAAGTGCGGTAAAACTCAGATTAAATTGATACGGCGCAGGAAAATGGCAGGCCAGCATACCCACAAAGTGCATACACCACACGGCTGCACCTAAAAGCACACCACTAATAAATAAAGCAATCGTTTTATTTTTTTGTTGCACATTCTGAAATAACAACTGCTCAATAGACACTGCAAAATAGCAGGCTAAAATTGAGATTGCTATTGAACCTATTACAAGGCTCAGATCATAGTGCACATGAACCATTATAGGCTTCCGTTTCGATCATCATTTATTGTTTTTACCTGACTCAATCCCATGCTCTCTGCTTAACAAAAAAAACATTAAAACTACTTTATTTACTTCTTGAATTACATAAAAACAAAACATTATCGCTAGAGTCTAATACAACTTGTTTCTGGTCAATAGCCAAAGTTACAATAAATATAAAACTTAGCTTTGCCTCATTAAATTTAAGCGCTGATATCAGTTTAAAACGTACTTAAAACCAGACAGCCATTGCTTTTGCAACATGCATAAAAAAACCAGCACATCATCAATCATGGGCTGGTTTTCTTTAAAACACGCTTAGATTAATACGAGTTTAATCTGCTTTTTGGGCGCCGGTTTGCAACATGGCATAGTCTTGTAAAACATGTGCCGCCTCAACAACAAATGCTTCTTCTTCAGGCAACGCTGGACGCTGTGCTGCTTTCATTTTTGCACGTGCTTCTGCCAAGGCATCAATAGAAGCCTGATAGCTTTCCCAGTTTGCAAATGGTTTGAGTCCTGTTTCCTGACGACGCTTGTTTTCAGCAGTCAAAGTTTGCTGCTCTAGTGCCATTAACTCGGCTCTGCGCTGTTCAATATCTAAGACAATACTTTTACGTTCTTCAGCTTGCTTCGCAATTTGCTTACGCTGTTCCAAATATTTAAATTGTGGATCTAGCGTGACACGTTGCTGTGACAATTGACTTAATTTGGTGATATAAGGCTGTACTGAGCCTTCACGCTTAAATGGCGCAGTTGGAATGGTATCCCATTTCAATGCATTTTTAGCTTTACGCTCACCAAACTCTTCATTGTAAATATCCACCAGTTTAATGTCTGGAATCACCCCTTTATTTTGGGTACTGCCACCTGTAATTCGGTAGAATTTACGCTGTGTTAAAGTCGCTTGCCCATAAGCTAAAGTGTCTAGTTGCACTTGTGCCGTGCCTTTACCCGTGGTGGTGCTGCCAATCACAATCCCGCGCTGGTAATCCTGAATAGCGGCAGAATAAATTTCACTAGCAGAGGCTGAAGCTAAGTTAATCATCACCGCCAATGGGCCTGCATAAGTCTGTGCACCGCCATCGTCATCTTCAAACACGCTGACATTGCCATTGCCATCACGAATTTGCACCACAGGGCCTGACTTAATCACTTGCCCGAGCATACGTGCCACTTCTTCAAGTGAGCCGCCTGGGTTATTGCGCAAATCTACAATAATGCCTGCCACATTTTTTGCAGCCAGCGTTTTCAGTGCATTGTTGGTATCTTCAGAAACTGAGCGATATTCATTACCCGCACGGCGTGCACGATAGTTCAAATAGAAAGATGGAATTTCAATCACACCGTAAGTATAAGTTTGACCATCACGTTGGATGTCAATAGTACGCGAACGAACTCCTGCATCCTCTTCCTGAATGACATCACGCACAATGGTCACATTACGTGCCTGATTCATGGCAGCACCAGCCCCAAGTAAACGCACGGTCACTTTAGTGCCACGTTTACCACGAATCAAACCGACAATTTCATTACTTGGCCAACCGACCACATCCACCATTTTTTCGCCATCTTGCGCCACACCAATAATGCGGTCACCCGATTTCACCTGTCCTGTTTTACTGGCAGGGCCACCCTCAACAATGGTTTCAATTTTGGTGTAATCTTCATTGCCCCGTTCAGGACGAATCGACACCCCAATCCCTTCCAACTGTAAAGTCGTTTGACGGTTTAGCTCCATTGCATCGACTGGTGGGAAGTAGTTACTGTGCGGATCGTAAGTCAGCATCATCGCATTTAAAGTTTTGTCCAGTACATCATCACTCTTTAAACGATTCATGCGCTCTAACTGACGTGTATAACGTTTGGTTAGCGTTTGCACTGGAGTCAAATCTTCAGGACTAGCCAAATCTTGCCCATTGGTCAACTCAGGATTGTCTTTAATGGCTTTTTGTTTTGCCAGTTCTTCTTCTTTGCTGATGGTGAGGTTAATCAGCTGAGATACCAGCATTTTTTGCCAGTGCGCACGCATTTCTGCTTCTGTTTTAAAGAACGGTGCTTTTTCTCGATCTGTTTCAATACTGACATTTGGCTGTTTTAAATTTTGTGGTTTTTTCAGCTCTGCCAACATGAAATTATAAAACTGTTTTAAACGCTCACGGTACTGCGTATGAATTTGATACGGCCCAGCCAAATTACCCGCTTTTAAGGATGCACCAAAAGTTGCCGCATACTGTTTACGGTACTGTTCAACTTCCTTTGCCAAAAACAAGGTGTGGTCTGGGTCTAGACTGTCGATATAAAAATCAAAAATACGCTGAGATGTAGACGCATCCAAACGCTGATTTAAATAATGCTGACGATCGACCAAGGTCGCCAATTGACGCGAAACCAAAGCTTGTTCCTGCGTCGGCACAATACTGTTGGCCACTGCAGCGGTGTTATTGGCTGCAATCGCTTCATTAATGGCGTGAGAAAAGAAAAAACCGCCAGTTGCAATAGCAACCGCACAAGCGATGGTTTGAAGTTTCATAAAAATATTTACGTCCTTGGTTTTTGACCAATCTCTGCTTTTCAATGCGAATCGAGCAGATTCAAAATCTTATATAACTTAATTAGGTTCTGTCGTGTAGTTTTATCATAATCTGTACTGTCAAAATGTAGCAAATCATTGCAGAATTCGGGTATTGTTTTTTTATTGATAAAAATCGAATACGGACACCCACTATGATTGGCGCATTGATGCTCGACATTGCAGGTACAGAGCTTACCCAAGAAGATATTGAACTATTACGCGCTCCGCAAGTCGGTGGCGTAATTTTATTTGCCCGAAATATCCAGTCACCTGCTCAAGTTCGTGCCTTAACCGATCACATGCGCCAAGTCCGTCCAGATATTTTAATTGCAGTGGATCAGGAAGGTGGCCGAGTTCAACGCTTGAAACAAGGTTTTACCTTATTGCCTGCTATGGGTAGATTTGGTGAACTGTACCAGACTGAACCAGAACGTGCGCTGAAACTTGCCGAAGAGTGTGGCTGGTTAATGGCCACCGAGGTGCTGGCTGTAGGTATTGATTTTAGTTTTGCACCCGTCTTGGATTTAAATGACATCAGCGATGTGATTGGCGATCGTGCTTTTGCTCAACAACCTGCCGACATTATTGCTTTGGCAGATGCCTTTTTACGCGGAATGCACCGTGCAGGTATGGCTACCACAGGCAAGCACTTTCCTGGACATGGTTCGGTTAAAGCGGATTCTCACGTGGCAGCCGCCATCGATTCACGTACCTTTGCAGAAATTCAGCAGCATGACCTGCAAACCTTTATCCAGTTGCAAAATCAGCTAGATGCCTTAATGCCTGCACATGTGATTTATGATCAAGTCGACCCAAACCCTGCTGGTTTTTCTGAATTTTGGTTACAACAAGTCTTGCGTCAAGATATGGGTTACGATGGCGTACTCTTTTCAGATGATTTAAGCATGCAAGCAGCCTGTGTTGCAGGCGATGCCGATGCCCGTTTGCGTGCAGCCTTAGCTGCAGGCTGTGATATGGGCTTGGTCTGCAACAACCGTGCAGCGCAACAACTGGCTTTAAATGCGATTACGGATTTTCCTTTGCCTAATCAAGCTCGATTGGAACGTATGCGTGGCAAAATTCCTGCCCTAAACACAGTTGAGTTGCGTGAAACCCTCGACTTGGGTGATGAATGGCGTACAGTGCGTGATCGCATCTTAACCTTTAAAGAACAAAGTACAGCCTTATTGGCAGCGCAAGCCAGTCGAGACCCAACCGCTTATACAATTTAGATAAGCAGTACAAATAGTGCAGTTAAACCAAACTCAACCTGCACTTCATTTGAGAATCTGAGTATTACTTTTACGATAAAGAGACACGACAGCGTGTCTCTTTTTGATTATGATAAAATTTCTCATATTTTCAGCATAGCTTACATTCAGGATTTTGACCTGAATTTATTTCTAAATAGCTGTGAAACCACATGACCACCATATAAAAAATTAAGGTCCAAATTCGTATGACAAGAACTGTAATTTCTCAAGAAGATCACTCGCAGAGTTCAGATACTTCCCTTGTAGCACCACCGCTATCTAAGCATCGCCATATTTCTTTTACTGCACATTACACGGGTTATATCTGGTATCAAATGGGCATATCACACCCCGTATTTGCAACCCGAAAAGGCAAGTTTTTAGCCAAATTGGTGCATCCTCTAGAAAACTGGGCAGAACGTCATGTGGGCGGAAGTATGCGCAGCACACTCAAACAACGTCACCAAATGATTGATGCACATTTGAGCCAACTGATTCAGCAATATCCGCAACTACAAGTACTCGAAATTGCGTCTGGACTGTCGCCACGCAGTTGGAACTTCCGACAAAAATTTCCTGAATTGAATTACCGTGAATTAGATTTGCCAGATATGGCAAAAATTAAGACTCAAGCTTTGCAACAAATTAATCCCGATGTGCCTGAAGTGCTCACAGGTGACATTTTCAGTGAATCTTTCCAAGATATTTTTGAAAATTTTGACCACTCGCAGCCGTTGGTCATTATTAGTGAAGGCTTGATTAACTACTTTAACTTAGACATGCTGCAACAGCTATTACAAGGCATGTGTAACTACACCCAAGACTTTCCAGAACTGCATTATTTAACTGACATTTACCCTGAACCCGTTAAGAACAAATTGGCCAGTTTTATTTGGAGTTCGAGTCGCTTACTGAAATTTATGTCACGCAGTGCCTTCACTTTCCATTTTCAATCTCCACAGCAATTGTCACAGTTTTTTCAAAGTGCAGGTTTTGAGCAAGTCAAGGTACAACAGCCACAGTTATATTTTTCCAGCGCCCCGCTAGATAACTCAAATGAAGAACATTTGGGCGATCTAGTCTGGATGATTCATGCCTACAAAAAAAATAGCGTGGCTTAGCACGCTATTTTCATTCTTTCTTATTCAAGTAATTTCAGCTCTATGAACTCACAACATCCCTAGCAGGCATATTCTAAATTTTGGGCAAGTGCTTTTTGACGCGCTACATAACGCAACAAACGCTCTGCTACATCAAAACTACCATGCTTAAACAATGCACGCAGTTGCGACCCTTCACTTTCAAAAATCAAGCATTCTATACTAAAGCTGCCTTCTTCATCTTGTAGCTGCAAGGCCATATCCCGTTCAAATTGTGCTGCCTGTGCAGCCAACGTTGGATTTTCAAAATCAAGTAACACACCAAAGAAGTTTAAATCGACAATGTGCGTGGCAACATTCAAATCAGAATGACGATGCTGCAAATGACTATGCGGGTTCTGTATAGCAATGCGAGCCTCACCACGACGCTCCATAGTCAGAAGCTGCGCACGTGTCATGGGAATAATACCCTCTAATTCCTGTATAGGCTCATCCCTTAAAAAAGTCGCAAATAAATTCATGGTTTCTTTGCGACGTTGTAATTGCGGCACATGATCTGCATTGGCAATCATGGCAAATTCCATATTTGGGCACTGTAAGGCAAAGTTGGCATTTTCATGTGGCAAGGTAAAACTGTCATATTGCCCACATGCCACCAGCACTTTACATTGAGGGATAGGCACATCAGTCAAGCGCAATAAACGGTTGCAGTTCACATCGTAGCGATCTTGCTCAGTGGCAGTAAAATCTGCCATTTGTCGGTAAAACAGACGCTTTGCGGTAGGCGACATACGGGTTTGTTCCATTTTGGCATGATTCACCAAGTACAAAATCACCGCCTGACCAAACTCATCCATGCGCTGTTCTTTCATTAAATGCAGCGATTCTTCAAGCAACATACGCCAACTTTTACGGGTCTTTTGCATCACCCCCATTAAAATCATGCGGTCAATCAATTCAGGGCGCTGATCTGCCAAACAGGACGCCACCACTGAACCGAGTGACATGCCCATCACCGAGACTTTGTCTAAACCGACTATATCCAACCAGTCACCCAGCATGTGCCCCAAGTCATGCAGTTCCAACGTTCCTGCAGACTCACCTGTTTCAACATTGGTCATTTGCTGATTAGCCCCCATAGAAGGCATATCAATTAAAATAATCGGGCCAGCACGAAATAATTGCTCTACGCAGTATTTATAAGAATTAAAATTCTGGAATGCCCCGCCAACAATCACAATAGGGGTTAAATGGGCAGTTTCAGGCTGTGCAATCGCCATATATTCCACTTTCCAGCCATTGATCCAAGTGGTGCGAGCGGGTTGTTTAAAACTGTGTTTATCGTAAATATCAAAAAAACAGACATGAGACCCTGAGTCCTGTACGTCCGTGTCCATTTGGATCATGGAATTCATATTCCCTACCTCCATGCGCATTTTATTTTTATTGTGCAAGTGTTCGTAATAGAACGATTGCCAGCTTTACCGAAGTGGCATCCTGCTTATTGTTGTGAATGACATCATTGTCTTATCGCATCATTCTATACAGGTGCTGATTTTATACGCAACAATTTCCATGACCGCTCATCTACTTTTAAAGATGAATAGATTACAAAATATTTAAAGATTGAACAATTTAGTCAATTTTCCGCCTAGATGCTTCATTGTACAGGCACAGACTGTTAATATCAGATAGAAATTTCTAAGTGATCAAACCGCTATGCAAGAGTCTATTGAACAATATATGCAAACGGTAGGACAACAAGCACGCCAAGCCTCTCGTGTCTTAGCAAGCGCTTCTACCCAATCTAAAAACAATGCGTTATCGGCTATTTATACGGCATTGGAAAATAGCGAGTCTGCTATTTTAGCTGCCAACCAAATTGATATGACCAAAGGTCGTAACAATAACTTAGATAGCGCGCTGCTAGATCGCTTAGAACTCAACCCCGCACGTTTTAAAGGCATGTTACAAGGCCTGAAAGATGTGATTGGCTTAATGGACCCTATTGGTGAAATTACCGATATGGCCTATCGTCCATCTGGTATTCAACTGGGCAAAATGCGTGTGCCACTGGGTGTGGTAGGCATGATTTACGAATCACGTCCGAACGTGACCCTTGAAGCTGCATCTTTGGCTTTAAAATCAGGTAATGCCATTATTTTACGTGGTGGTTCTGAAGCATTGGAATCCAATCAAGCCATTGCAACTGCGATTCAACACGGTTTAAAAGCTTCAGGTTTGCCAGAAACTTCGGTACAAGTGATTAACACTTCAGACCGTGCTGCAGTCGGGCAACTGATTACCATGTCTGAATATGTGGATGTAATTGTGCCACGTGGTGGTAAAAGTCTGATTGAACGCATCAGCAATGAAGCACGTATTCCAGTGATTAAACATTTAGATGGTAACTGCCATGTATTTGTAGAAGCACAGGCTGACTTGCAAAAAGCGCTGCCAATTGCACTAAATGCCAAAACGCACCGTTATGGCGTGTGTAATGCTATGGAAACTTTGTTGGTCGATGAGCGAGTTGCTGAGCAATTTTTACCTCGCATTGCAGAACTGTATGCAGAGAAACAAGTCGAATTACGCGGCTGCCCTGCAACCCAAAAGATTTTAGGCACGACTGTCAAAACTGCCACAGAAGAAGACTGGTACACCGAATATCTAGGTCCAATTTTGGCGGTTAAAGTGGTTTCAGGCATAGATGAGGCGATTGAACATATTAATAAATATGGTTCACATCATACCGATGCGATTATTACGGAAAACTTTAGCTTGGCGCGTCAGTTCCTTGCTGCGGTCGATTCAAGCTCAGTCATGATCAATGCATCTACTCGTTTTGCCGATGGTTTTGAATATGGCCTTGGTGCTGAAATTGGTATTTCAACCGACAAAATCCATACTCGTGGCCCTGTGGGCTTAGAAGGCCTAACCTCACAAAAATGGGTGGTCTTTGGTGATGGTCAAATTCGCCAATAAAATCCATCTGTAATTTTGCAACATTCAAATGTAATGTTCAGTTTCACATGAAGCTGAACATTACCCGACGACTCGCTTTAGACACAGTTCCACTACACACTTTCAAATTACACTCGCCTAAAATTTAAAAATTGATGATTAGAAAAAATCAGTAAAAAGAGTGACCTTGCTTATGTTTTATTACTTAATAATTAGTACTTTTGCCTTGGCACTTTTAGTGTCATTTGTGGTGATGCGTCTATTCTCTGGCTCCATTAATGCTATTTTGGCACGTATCATTCACGACCCTATCCATGAAGCATGGGCAAAATACACCAAGTTTGCAGGCATGGTGGTGGGTACATCATCAGGCATTCGTATTTACGATATGGAAAAATACATCACGCCGCTGACCTATGCCGAGAATGATAAAAAAATTGTAATAGAACTGACTCAGGAGCGCTGGGTACTAGAAATTTACCGCACCATTATTGAAACCTTGCAAGGTTTGGCGTGGATGATGCTGGTGTTTTTTATGGTGGCATTGATTGCTTATGTGATTGTCCGCTGGTCGGAAATTAAGTACGCAGCTAAATCCAAATAAACCGAATTCAAATTAAGAAATAATTTAAAACAGTTTGCCACTCGTCTAGGCAATGAAGTGTGCTATGTTAAGAGAATACAACAGGAATTAAGCAGAAAAATTGACCGTTATTTCATGAATAAATGAAAGTTTCGGACTGATAAATTTTAATTATTTATGATTTCATGGTCGATAATGCTTAAGTCTAATCTCCTAAAGTCTATCTAGGAGCAACAAAAAACCCATGATAAAACATACATACTGATCAAGATTGCAGCGCAACACATTGCCATTTGCCATCCTTGTCGCGCAGCTTGATTCACTAGGGATAACTTCAATTAGAATTCGGGTACATAAACGTGACTACATCAGTATTAGTGATTAACTGCGGATCTTCTTCTATTAAATATGCACTCGTGTCTGAGCGCCGCGAAGATCGTATTTTTGGTTTGGCAGAAAATCTAGGTTCTGCTGATGCACGCATTAAAGGTGTTACCGTCGGTGGTGAACCTCTCGAACTTTCTATTCCACATGCTGACCACGAAAAAGCATTGGAAACAATTTTAGGCCGCTTGTCTCAATATAAGCCTCAAGCTATTGGTCACCGCGTTGTACACGGCGGTACTTTGACCAAAGCAGAATTATTAACAGAAGAAATTGTTCAACGTATTCGTGAAGCAACTCCGCTTGCTCCGTTACATAACCCAGCACACTTGGTGGGTATTGAAGCAACGATGCGTTTGTTCCCAGAGCTTCCGCAAGTTGCTGTATTTGATACTGCATTCCACCAAACTATGCCTGCTCACGCTTACCGTTATGCAGTACCTAAATTCTTATATACCGACCACAACGTACGTCGTTATGGCTTCCACGGTACAAGCCATGCGTATGTTTCAGAGCGTGGTTCAGAATTGGCAGGTAGCTTTAAACAAGGTGGCTGGTTAACAGCTCACTTAGGTAACGGTAGCTCAACTTGTGCGATTTGGAATGGTCAAAGTGTAGATACTTCTATGGGCCTAACCCCACTTGAAGGTTTGGTAATGGGTACCCGTAGTGGTGATGTAGATCCAAGCTTACACAGCTTCCTTGCAAGCAACTTGGGTTGGGACATCTACAAAATTGACAAGATGCTAAACAGCCAAAGTGGTTTACTCGGCTTGTCAGGTTTATCGAACGACATGCGTACTTTAATTGAAGCATCTGAACAAGGTAATGAAGATGCAACGCTTGCTATTGAAGTATTCTGCTACCGTTTAGCTAAATCTTTAGCTGCGCTTAGCTGTGGTCTACCACGCTTAGACGGCTTGTTCTTCACTGGTGGTATTGGTGAAAACTCTGCTTACATCCGTGAAAAAACAGTATCTTACTTACCACACTTCGGTTTCAACTTCAGTAAAGAGCGTAACGACAACTTAAAACGTGGTACTGAAGGTCGTATCGATGCTGGTACTGGCCCACAAATTTGGGTTGTACCAACTGACGAAGAAGGTCGTATCGCTAAAGAAACTGCGCACGTTGCTGAGGAGCTAAAGTCAGCTGGAAAAAAGTCTGAATGTGATGCTGCGATTGCTTAAGCAATCGTAGTATCTGGTGTGCCTTCAATAAATTCCTAAATGATTTAGAAAAAACTATGAAAACAATACTTTTGGTTCCTACTGAAATTGGTGTTGGCTTAACATCAGCATGTCTAGGTTTAATTTACGCTTTGGAATGCCAAGGCGTAAAAGCAGGCTTTTTAAAGCCTTTCTCGCAAGAATTACAGCCAGAAGCAGACCGCACTACAGCGTTGTATCGTCATTTATTCAAGCATGAAACTGTTGAGCCGATTGCTTATAGCACGCTGACTGAACGCTTAAAGAATGATGAAAACGACGAATTGCTCGAAGATGCAGTACGTTTACATCGTGAAATTTCTAAGCACCATGATGTGATTATTGTTGAAGGCGTGTTGCCAAACGGACGCGATCCTTTTGCAACTGAACTGAATGCTACTTTGGCCAAAGCACTTGATGCAAAAGTCATTATTGTTAGCAATGCCGACATTAACAACGCTGCAAAAACAGCTGCCAAAGTAGACAACCAATTACGTTTCTTTGGTGGCGCAAGCTGCGAACGTACTGCGGGCGTATTATTCATGCGTACCAAAGGTTTGCCAGAAGATTCTGCACAAATTCCAGTTACACTTGATCCAAACTTACGTTTGATTAGCGACACCAACCAATTCGTTAGTGCGATTCAAACTACGCACCCAATGATTGGTAAAGACTGTATGCCTGTAATTGGTTTAGTACCATTCAGCAATACTTTAAGTGTGCCACGTATGTCTGACTTGGCTGCGCACATTTCTGCTGAATGGATTAGCCAAGGTGAAGCTGCGCAGCGCCGTGTTCTACACAGCAGCCTGATTGCATCAAACATCGAACATGAAATGCACAAGTTTGTTGCAGGCGAACTAATCATCAGTGGTTCTGACCGTGTAGATGTATTGCTTGCAAGTAGCTTAGCTAGCAGCAATGGTATTCCACTTGCAGGTTTAGTTTTAACTGAGCATCAAGCACCAAGTGCGCAAGCTTTAGAATTCTGTCAAACGGCGATCAAAAATGGCTTGCCTATTTTACACACCAAATTGAGCACCTTTGACACTGCACAACAATTGTTAAATCTCAGCAATGAAATTCCTGTAGATGACACTGAGCGTGCTGAACAAGTTACTCGTTTTGTTGCGAGCCACATCAACGCTGACTGGTTAACGCAATTAATTAGCGATTCACACAAACCACGTTTATCGCCTTCTGCATTCCGTCACGAATTGGTGCAAAAATCAATTGCAGCGAAAAAACGTATTGTATTGCCTGAAGGTGATGAACCACGTACCGTTCAAGCTGCAGCAATTTGTCAATCACGTGGTATTGCCCACTGTATTCTATTGGCAAAACCTGAAGCTGTTGTAGATGTTGCCAAAGCACGTGGTATTGAACTTCCACATGATTTAGAAATCATTGATCCTGACTTGATCCGTGAAAACTATATCGAAAAAATGGTGGAAATGCGTAAAGGCAAACTCACTGAAGACCAAGCACGTGATCAGCTACAAGATACTGTAGTACTTGGTACCATGATGTTGGCACTTGATCAGGTCGATGGTTTGGTTTCAGGTGCAGTACACACCACTGCCAACACTGTTCGCCCTGCATTCCAGCTGATTAAAACTGCTCCAGATTACTCATTGGTATCTTCAGTATTCTTCATGTTGTTACCAGATGAAGTCTACGTGTACGGTGACTGTGCAATTAACCCAGACCCAGATGCGGAACAATTGGCTGAAATTGCAATCCAGTCTGCAGACTCTGCAAAAGCGTTTGGTATTGACCCACGCATTGCGATGATTTCTTATTCAACCGGTACTTCAGGTGCAGGTGCTGATGTAGAAAAAGTAGCGAAAGCGACTGAAATTGCAAAACAGCGTCGTCCTGATTTACTGATTGATGGCCCATTACAGTACGATGCAGCATCTGTTGAAAGTGTTGGTCGCTCTAAAGCACCTAACTCTGAAGTTGCAGGTCGTGCCAATGTGTTCATTTTCCCTGACCTGAACACTGGTAACACGACTTATAAAGCCGTACAACGTTCTGCGAATGTGGTAAGTGTTGGTCCAATGCTACAAGGTTTGAACAAACCAGTAAACGACTTGTCTCGTGGTGCATTGGTAGATGACATTGTGTTTACCATTGCATTGACTGCAATTCAAGCAGAGCAACAAGCTGCACAGTAATTCGTAAATTGAAGTTTTACAAACCACCTAATTGAAAAATTGGGTGGTTTTTTTATGGTTTTTCACTTTCCACGCTCAATTCTCAATCATTGTTCCACATGATTATTTAGCATGACTAATATCAAAACTTCTGCGCCAACCACACCGTATGCCCTGCACAATCCTGATCTTCAGCCTGCATGTCCAATACCTTAAACCCATGTTGTGCTAACAATTGACGGTATTCTTCTTGCGATAAACTGGCATGATAGAGAGCCTCACCAAACATTTCCCCGATTGCCTCGCCTGCTGCTGGCCCACTTGTAAACATCAATACGGCATTGGGTTTAGACCACTTTGCAAATTGTGTAAACATGCCACGCTGGTCTTGTGGCGTTAAATGAAAAAAACTATCCCACGCCAAAATAGCATCAAAGCGCTGATTCAATTCTACAGAACGCATATCGGCTTCAATCCAACATTGTGATGGAAAATGTTCTCGTGCCATTTCCAGCATGGTGTCTGAACTATCCACACCTGTAAGCTGATGCCCATGTTGTAATAGATACGCTGCAATTGGACGGCCTGAACCACAACCTAAATCTAAAATTTTGGCCTGCGCAGGTAAATAACGCAGCAAACGATCCAGCCAGTTTTTCTCATATAGCACCTGACCACGTAAAGCCGTCCACGCTCGGGCATGCCTTTTATACATTGGGATAATCTGAGCCGCCAAAGCAGAGGAATCTGTCATCACATAACTTCAATATTGAGCAAATAGAGTTCTGAACATAGCGGAAAATTTAGCCTTAAAGAAGCAAAATCAGTGCATATCGCAATGTTTATTTTTGCTTGATCTTTCATCAATCTCCCACAGCCCATGTGCGATATTAAACTTTCGCCCAAAGCTTGATCAAAGTGCCCACAACGGCCACATTTTGTCTTATAATTTAGTCCGCTAGCTATCCGCCCGCTCAAGAGATTTTTGATATGACAACTATTATCAAGCAAGATGACTTGATCACTTCGATCAAAGACGCGCTTCAGTTTATTTCCTACTATCATCCACAAGACTTCATCCAAGCGATGAGCCGTGCTTATGATCGTGAAGAAAACAAAGCTGCGAAAGATGCGATTGCACAGATCTTAATTAACTCACGTATGTGTGCAGAAGGCCATCGTCCAATCTGTCAAGATACTGGTATCGTAAACGTATTCCTTGAAGTGGGCTTAGACGTTAAATTTGATTTAACCATGAGCTTAGATGATGCGATTAACGAAGGTGTACGTCAGGGTTACCTAGAAAACTCAAACGTGCTTCGTGCATCTGTATTGGCTGATCCTGCATTTGGTCGTAAAAACACCAAAGACAACACCCCTGCAGTAATTCACTACAAACTCGTTCCGGGTAACAAAGTTGATATTACGGTTGCTGCTAAAGGTGGCGGTTCAGAAAACAAATCTAAATTGGCCATGCTAAATCCATCTGACTCAATTGTAGACTGGGTACTTAAAACTGTTCCGACCATGGGTGCAGGCTGGTGTCCACCAGGTATGTTGGGTATTGGTATTGGTGGTACTGCTGAAAAAGCCATGATGCTTGCAAAAGAAGCACTCATGGAAGAAATCAACATGGACGAATTATTGCGTCGTGGCCCACAAAACAAAATGGAAGAACTCCGTATCGAGATCTTCGAGAAAGTAAACGCATTGGGTATTGGCGCACAAGGTTTAGGCGGCTTAACTACCGTTCTTGATATTAAAATCAAAGACTATCCTTGCCACGCTGCGGGCAAACCAGTGGGTATGATTCCAAACTGTGCGGCAACACGTCACGCACACTTCCAGTTAGATGGTTCAGGTGTTGCACACATTCAAGCACCTAAACTGGATGACTACCCAGAAGTAACTTGGGACTCTTCTAAATCTAAACGTGTAGATTTGGACAACATCACTCAAGAAGAAATGAACACTTGGCAGCCGGGCGATACTTTATTATTAAACGGTACGATTTACACAGGTCGTGATGCTGCGCACAAACGCATGGTAGACATGATCAACAATGGTGAAGAATTGCCAGTCGACTTAAAAGGCAAGTTCATTTACTACGTTGGCCCAGTTGACCCTGTGGGTGACGAAGTGGTTGGCCCTGCAGGTCCAACAACAGCAACACGTATGGACAAGTTCACACGCCAAGTATTAGAACACACTGGTTTGTTCGGTATGATTGGTAAGGCGGATCGTGGTCCTGCAGCAATTGAAGCTATCAAAGACCATAAAGCAACTTACCTTATGGCTGTAGGTGGTGCGGCTTATCTTGTATCTAAAGCTGTACGTGAAGCAGAAGTGGTTGCTTTCGAAGACTTAGGTATGGAAGCAATCTACAAGTTCAAAGTTGAAGATATGCCTGTTTCAGTTGCGGTGGATGTAAACGGTACATCAATCCACGCCATTGCACCAAAAATCTGGCAAGCTAAAATTGGTAAAATTCCTGTTGTAGACGCTGCAGCAGAATAATTTTCCAACACTGTGATAAAGAAAAAGCACCCAACTTTGGGTGCTTTTTTATGCGTGCTAGAAATGAATAAAAGCAATGCGCAAGATAAAGATGAAAAACCTTACCAGGTTCGAGGATCCCACAACTTAAATGGCTGAGTTAAATGCACATCTTCCGCAGGGTCATATTTCTCATGCTTAATTTTTTGTGGCTTTTTGCGTAACTTGCCTGTGTGCTGATCTTCCGCAACAAAGTTATAGCTTTCTGTTTTGAGTTGAGTAAATGCGATTTCCTGTTGTGCGGTACTTGTAGGCATTAAAATTAAAGGCCCTGAAACTTCCTTACGTGTGCTCAAGTTTTCTTCATCATATTTAATAAAATACGACTGCCCTGCTTGTACCTGAAAATCTAAATACTTCGGTTTTTGAAAATGTAATGCCCCCAAAGGCCGACTTACACTTAAACGATACTCACCTGGTGCAAGTTCAATCCAGTAATAATGATTGTGCAATAAACTTGGAATCCGATGCTTATTGATAAACATACTGGCTGCGACAATTTCCTGCCTATTCCACTTAGAGTCAGGGCGATACAAATACACAATGGCCGCATCTTGATGCTGTGCCTGAATGGGCTGAAAACGCTGCCCGAGCTTTTGATTAACCCAACCACCAATGGTCATCATGCCTAAGCGGTGCTGCTCTACAAAACCAGGCTTTTGTTCTAAATCTAAAACTTTTAAGGTACTCGGTGGTTGCGTTTGTTGCACCACGTTTTTTTTGCCATGACATCCCACTAACATTAAACTGGTCACGACCAAGATTGCGACACCACGCATGTCTATCCCTCACTGCGTTTCTTATTTTTGTAAATTAAGTTTTTGCAAATCAAGCTGCAAATTCATTTTGCAATTGTTGTTTTGAATAATAGGCGTCCGCGCCTTGAACTAAGATTAACACCGCCTTGTTTTTTTTGACAATAAAAAACGTGCCGAAACTTAGCGTTTCGGCACGTTTCAGACGAACAGCGAATTAAGCTGTTTTGCTGTCTAATACTTTTAAGTCGACTTTTTCTTCAACTGGCTCTTCAGCTTTGGCTTGACGCTCGACCTGAAATTCAGGCTTCGCACCTTCATCAATCACAGCCTCAGTCACCACCACCGTGCCTATATCGGTACGGCTTGGTAGGTCATACATGGTTTCAAGCAAAGCATTTTCTAAAATAGAACGTAAACCACGTGCGCCTGTATTACGTTCAAGGGCTTTTTTCGCCACTGCACGTAAAGCCGCCTCTTCAAAGACTAAATCGACATTTTCCATCTCGAATAAGTATTGATACTGACGGGTTAAGGCATTTTTTGGTTCAGTCAGAATTTGCAATAATGCATCTTCATCCAGTTCATCTAGTGTTGCAATCACTGGCAAACGACCAATAAATTCTGGAATTAAACCAAACTTCACCAAGTCAGTTGCTTCTACCTGACGGAATAAGTCAGACAATTTCTTGCCCTCATCTTTTTTCTTCACGTCTGCAGTAAAACCAATCCCGCCTTTTTCCTGACGTTGCTGTACAATTTTCTCTAAACCAGAGAATGCACCACCACAAATAAACAGGATATTTGAGGTATCAATTTGAATGAATTCTTGCTGCGGATGCTTACGACCACCTTGAGGTGGAATAGATGCGACCGTGCCTTCAATCATTTTAAGCAAGGCTTGCTGAACACCCTCGCCTGATACATCACGGGTAATAGATGGATTTTCAGACTTACGCGTGATTTTGTCGATCTCATCGATATAGATAATGCCTTTTTGTGCTTTTTCTACATCGTAATCGGCTTTTTGCAACAGCTTTTGCACAATGTTTTCGACATCTTCACCCACATAACCCGCTTCGGTTAATGTGGTCGCGTCTGCCATTGCAAAAGGAACATCCAATAGGCGCGCCAAAGTCTGTGCAAGTAAGGTTTTACCCGAACCTGTTGGCCCAACCAGCATGATGTTACTTTTTGAAATTTCGACAGTATCGTCTGACTTATGCCCTTGCTGGGTCACTTTCAGACGTTTGTAATGGTTATACACTGCAACCGATAAGGTTTTTTTCGCAGTGTCCTGACCAATCACATACTGGTCTAGCGCAGCACGAATTTCATGTGGTTTTGGCAATGGACGTGTTGCCCAATCACCCGACTCAACTTGTTGACTGGTCTGAACCAAGTCTAAGCATACGTCCACACATTCATTACAGATGTATGCGTCCTCGCCTGCAATCAGCTTCCCGACTTCAGACTGCGTTTTACCGCAAAATGAACAATGTTTTTGTCCCTGAGGATGTTCGGACATAGTCACTCCAATATCTCAATCTTTAAAACTTATGGACGTTTTGTTAAAACTTCATCCACAAGACCGTATTCCTTCGCTGCCTGTGCAGTCATGAAGTTATCACGGTCGGTATCTCTTGCGACAGTTTCATAGTCCTGACCACTATGTTCTGCCATTAAACGGTTTAAACGCTCTTTAATGAATAGAATTTCACGTGCATGAATTTCAATATCAGATGCCTGACCACGGAAACCACCAAGTGGTTGGTGAATCATGACACGCGCATTTTCAAGACAGTAACGCTTACCTTTTGCACCTGCGTTGAGCAGGAAAGCACCCATAGATGCTGCTTGTCCCATACAGTAAGTCACAACATCAGGCTTAATAAATTGCATGGTATCGTAAATTGCCATACCTGCAGTCACTGAACCGCCTGGTGAGTTAATGTATAGGTGAATATCTTTATCTGGGTTTTCTGCTTCTAAAAATAACATCTGCGCCACAATTAAGTTGGCCATATTATCTTCGACTTCACCCGTCAAAAAAATGACACGTTCACGTAAAAGACGTGAATAAATATCAAAAGAACGCTCACCACGAGAGGATTGTTCAACCACCATGGGTACTAAAGCATTTTCAATTGTTGGAACATACATATGGTTATTTATTCCTAAATTCTTGTGACACGACTCATGTTCACAATATGAGGGATAATTGTCTAAATTGCAAAATATTCACAGCTTAAATCGTAGATATTTTGAGTTAAATGTTGTCGATCTGTGAAAAACCAAAAACTGCGATGCAATAAAAAAGGCGCACAAAGCGCCTTTTTTACCTAAAGCCAATTAGCCTTGTTGACGAGCTTGTTGCTCTTTCAATAAGTCTTCATAGCTTACAGATGTATCAGTCACTTTTGCAGAAGCCAAGATGTGATCTACAACCTGATCTTCTAAAACAACTGCTTCGATTTGTGAACGCTGTTGTTTGTCATTTTTGAAGTATTCAATTACTTCGTTTGGATCTTCATAAGAAGAAGCCATATCTTCGATGTAAGCATCTACACGTGCTTGGTCAACTTCAAGTTTAGCATCTGCCAATACTTTGCTAACCAATACGCCTAGTTTTACAGATTTTTCAGCTTGTTCTTTGAACAATTCATCTGGAAGCATGCTTGAGTCAAATGCTTTTGCACCTTGCGCACCAAACTGCTGAGTGAATTGCTGAATCATTTGCTGACGTTGACGGTCAACTTCTTGAGCAACCATCGCTGCTGGAAGCTCAACTTCGTTTGCAGCAACTAGAGCATCAAAAGTTGCGCCTTTCACTTGGTTACGTAAACCATTTTTCACTTCACGTTCCATGTTTTTACGAACGTCAGCTTTTAATTTGTCTACGCCATCTTCTTCAGAAATACCGAAGATTTGTAGGAATTCAGCATCAATTTCTGGAAGTTTTTGCTTTTCAACAAGTTTCACAGTGATTTTAAATTGAGCTGCTTTACCTGCAAGGTTTGCTGCTTGGTAGTCTTCAGGGAAAGTTACATCAATAACTTTCTCTTCGCCTTTTTTCATGCCCACGATGCCATCTTCAAAACCAGGAATCATGCGACCAGAACCAAGTACTAGTTTAAAGTCTTCAGCAGCACCGCCTTCAAACTTCTCGCCATCTACAGTGCCTTCAAAGTCAAAAGTCACTTGCATGTCTTTTTTCGCCATGCCTTTGGTTTCTGCCCAAGAAGCACGTTGCTTTTGAAGATTTTCAAGCATTTGCTCAACGTCTTTGTCGTTCACTTCTGAAGACTTACGTTCAACTTCTAAACCTTCAAATTTCACTTCAACTTCTGGATAAACTTCAACTGTCGCTTCGTAAACTAAAGCGTCGTCTTTCATTTCAGTTTTTTCGATGTTTGGCATACCAACAGCGTTGATTTTTTCTTGTTGGATTGCTTCAAAAACGGTGTCACGAATAATGTCGTTCACCACTTCTTGATAAATACCCGCACCGTATTCACGACGAACAACGTTTACAGGCACTTTACCTGGTCGGAAGCCGTTGATCTTCACAGTTTTGGCAGTGCGTTTCAAGCGAGCTTCAAACTGCTCGTTAATACGGCTCGTCGGTACAGATACATTTAAACGACGGGCAACGCCCGAAACCGCTTCAGAAGTTACTTGCATGGCTTCCTCGATATAGTTAGTAATAACAGTTTATAAAAAAGTGCCACATTATATGACAACATTAAAGGATATACAAAATACGTTCTGATCTCGACTGAATTTTTTTAATCGGCACGCTATTTTCTGTAAATTTTCAACTTTGTGTATATTTCTTGTTGTAAATAAGAATACTTATCATTATTATTAGCCAACTCCTTCATGAATGATTCTAATTACTATATAGGTCTGAATTAGGATCATTGATTCATATTAGAGATATAATTTTATGGCTAAGTTCAACCTACACCCGCTGTGTCTTGCATTACTTGGGGCAACATCTACTGCTGTTTTCGCAAATACCTCTACCGATGCGACTTCAACCCACCAACTTTCCACAATTGTGGTTTCAGCGGCAGGTTTTGAACAAAAAATTAAGGATGCGCCTGCATCTATTACAGTACTTTCAGAAGATGACTTTAAAACAAAACGTATTACTTCTTTAGCTGATGCATTAAAAGGTGTTGAAGGTGTTGATATTAGCCCTTCTGCGGGTAAAACAGGCACACTAAATATACGTATGCGCGGAATGCCTGCTGAATACACGTTAGTACTAATTGATGGAAAACGTCAAAATTCCGTTGGCAGCATCACACCGAATGGTTTTGCTGAATCAAACAACAACTTTATTCCTCCTATTTCCGCTATTGAACGTATTGAAATAATTCGAGGACCGATGTCCACTCTATATGGTTCCGATGCAATGGGTGGTGTTATTAACATCATCACAAAAAAAGTAAATGATGAGTGGAGTGGTTCTGTTACTTTAAATGGGACTTTATTACCAAAGAGCTCTGACTTTGGAAACCAATATTCAGCTGAAGTATTTGCTTCCGGTCCAATTATTAAAGACTTAGTCGGCTTACAACTTCGTGGGCGTAAAGCAGAAAGACAACAATCTCATCTTATGACACCAACGGGCGCACTAGACCAAGGTAATAGCCCTACAAAATCAGATATTAAAACTTTGGGTGGTCGAATCACTTTCACACCTCACACCGATCATACCTTCGCTGTTGATTTTGAAAACACCCAACAATGGTTTGATAACAGCCGTGGTCAACTCGGTACATATCTTGATAAAAACGGTGTTCCACTTTCATCAGATGCGACTCAAGGCTATGCAGATAGTCAAGAATATGAACGCTCTAAAGGCTATATTTCACATGAGTGGAATTCAGATTTGGGACTTTTAGAAAGTAGTATTTCTCGTGTAGAAACTGAAACAGTAGGTCGATTAATCCCCGCTGGTATGCTAAGTGCTGCAGAAAAAAATCGCTTCCATAAACGCAAACTTACCAGTGAAGATACCTATTTCGATACAAAATTTAGTACTCAAAAAATTGAGAATCACAACTTAACCATAGGAGCCCAATGGTGGGAATCTAGCGTAAAAGATGGTATTCGTCGGTCCAATCCAGAATTATCTTTTGATCAATATGGTTTATTTATTGAAGATACTTGGTCGATATTACCCAACCTAAGCTTAACTTTAGGAGGGCGTTTTGATGACCATAGTAACTTTGGTGATTTTTTTACACCGCGTGCATATCTTGTTTGGAATGCGAACGACCAATGGACAGCTAAAGGTGGATATTCTGAAGGTTATAAAGTTCCTCGTTTAGAACAATTAACCCAAGGTTTATCAAATGTTGCGAGCCAGGGTCGTGCGCCCGTACTAGGTAGTATCCAGTTACAACCAGAAACAAGTGAAAACTATGAACTTGGTTTATATTTTGACAACCAAGCTGGTTTTAATGCTAACGTAACTCTCTTTCAAAACAAAACCAAAGATAAAATCACTACCGTAGGTGCTGGTTACTCATTGGTTCATATATCAAGCTCCACTGTTACTGATGAAATTGCTAACGGCAAATATATCCCAGATATAAGTTACAATGGTCGTCCGATTGAATTTGACTGTACTGCTGATGTAAATGATTGTAATGCTAAATTTGCTGAATGGGGCATTGATTGGAATACTGCGACGAATCGTACACTCGCATTAGCACGCCCATACAATTCTGAAGAAGCTGAATCTCATGGTATAGAGTTGGCTGCTGGCTACCAAGTCAATGATCAATGGAAAGTTTCTGGCAACTATACCTGGACAAAAGGCGAACTGACTGATGCTTTAGGTAACAAAACTGAAGATGCTGATAATGCTGAACATATTGCCAACTTGTTAGTCAACTACACTCCTGCTGATAACATGTCATTATGGGTACGTGGTGAATATCGCAGCAGCCAAATCCGTACAGCAGGTGAAGTGAAAGATACTTTAGGTGACTACGAGGGTTATACACAATGGCATCTCGGTACTAATTATACAGTAAACAATAATGTAGATATTGGTGTTGCTCTTTACAATATTTTTGATAAAAACTTTGTTGATTATCAATATGTAGGTGGTAGTATCGATGATTACCACAATCGTTATACCAACACCCAAGAAGGTCGCCGTGTTCAATTGAGTACAACCTTTAAATTCTAAACTCGCTTTATTTTTCTCAAACCCTGCTTCGGCAGGGTTTTCTAGTCTCCCCCCAAGCCTTTCACGTTCACATCGTTTTATTAAATAAAAAGAATGATAATGATTATTATTTTCAAGTAAGAATTAAAGGAAAGTGCCATTCCACACATTGTTGTTGATAATGATTCTCAATACAATTAGCAACAATTGTTATAGACGTCATAACAACAACTTCACACTTTATTCATTTTGAACTAAAAACGCTGAATAAAGCGTGGCCTCCTGTTGGTTTACATTTAGGGAAATACCATAAATGGCACAGATCAAAAGCCGCAAACACAATCGCTCTGCGCAACTGATGGCTTTAGCCGCCTCTCTTCCACTACTTGCACATGCCGCAAGCCCTGAAGATGACGTCACCCACTTACCCACCATTACGGTTAAATCGGAAGCCGAAAGCAAATACAAGGCAGACAGTTTAAGCTCTGCAAAATACACACAGCCTTTACTCGATACTGCACAAACCATATCTGTAATTAAAAAAGAAATCTTGCAGGAGCAAGGTGCAACCTCGTTGGTTGAAGCCTTACGCAACACTCCAGGCATTACCCTGCAACTTGGTGAAAATGGTAATACCAGCGCAGGCGATGCCTTTCAAATGCGAGGTTTTTCTACCCAAACCTCTACTTATGTCGATGGTATTCGCGATTTAGGTGCTATCAGCCGTGATGTCTTTAACCTTGATCAAATTGAAGTGGTCAAAGGCCCATCAGGTTCAGAAGCAGGTCGTGGTGCGGCTTCGGGTTATATCAATTTGGTGAGTAAATTACCGCAAAGTGAAAACAGTCAGGAAATTTCTGCCAGCTATAACACCGCAGAACATGCCCGACTCTCTGCAGACATTAACCAAGTCATCAACCCCAATACGGCGTTTCGCCTGAACGTGATGGGGCAAGAAGGTGGTGTGGAAGGACGTGACTATATCGAAAATAACAGTTATGCCATCGCTCCTTCTCTTGCTTTCGGATTAAACACGGCCACTCGTTTATATTTGTATTCTCAACACATCAGACAGCGGAATATTCCAGATGGTGGTATTCCAACAATCGGCATGAAGGGCTTTTATAACTCAGACTCGCTGTTAGCGACTGCACCTAAAGTCAATCGGGAAAACTTTTATGGTCATGTCAATGACTATGAAGATGTCGATGCAGATATGTTTACGGCAAAAATTGAAAGTGATTTAACGGATCGGCTCAAACTGACCAACACCACCCGTGTAGGCAAAACGCAGATGAATCGGGTGCTGACAGGGATCAATACTGGTTCTAGTGGTTTAAGAACCAATGGTTCATCTGACCCAGCACAATGGGAAGTGAATCGCTCCCGCCAAGGGGTTGATCAGGAAAATAAGATTCTGGCTAACCAAACCACTTTAAATTTCGATCTACAAACTGGCGCTGTTGAACATGATGTTGTTGCAGGTATGGAGTTTTTAAAAGAACAGCAATCCAGCAAACTGTTGGCCACACAATTGCCAGGTGAAGCGACCGTCAATACGCCTTGGGCCAATCTTTATCGACCTGACCGCAATCAAGCCATGCCAGCGCTTATTTATAATGGCGGTTATACCAATGGTGAAACCCAGACAGCCGCAGCTTATTTATTCGATACTTTAAAATTTGGAGAGCGTTTCCAGCTGAACGGCGGTGTTCGGGTCGATTATTATGAAACCGATTATCAGGGCTTAACTTTGCCGCGAGGTGGTAATGCCTTGGTCGCCAAAGACCTCAGTACGCACGACACATTGTTAAGCTGGAAACTTGGCGGTGTGTATAAACCTACTTTAAATAGCAGTCTTTATGCATCTTACGCAAAATCGCTGACTCCGCCAGGCAGTGCCAACTTCACGCTGTCAGAATCAGGCAATGATGCCATTAATGCGCAGCCTCAAGAAACCCATCATTATGAAGTAGGCAGCAAATGGGAGTTATTGCAAGGCAAACTTGCTATGGCTGCTGCTGCGTATCGTGCAGAAAATGAAAATCAATCGACCATTGATCCGATTTCCCAGCTAGCCGTGCAGGAAGGTAAAAAACGTGTCGATGGTGTTGAGCTAAGTGCTGTGGGGCAAATTACCGATGCCTGGAATATTTCTGCAGGCGTTGCCCACATGAAAGTTAAACAACTGAATCAACGTTCATCGAGTAGCACAACATTATCTGAACGCTGGTCACCTGAATGGACTGCAAGCTTATGGTCAACCTACGACTGGGCAGGCTTTAAATTTGGTTTAGGCGCTCGTTATGTTGATGAACAAAAACGTGTAGTCACTGACAGCACCGCACCTGCCAACATGCCGAATATCCCAGGCTATGTCGTCTTTGATGCTTTGGTAGGCTACAACTTTAACAAACACGCTTCACTAAATCTGAACCTCTACAACCTTGCCGATAAAGAATATATCAGCACCCTTAACAATGGTGGTGGTCGTGTGGTTCTTGGACAGCCACGCTCGGCAACGCTTAGCTTGAATTACAAGTTCTAAGTAATTGCAATAAATCTATAGCGTAGCTCAAAAGAGACTATATAGATTGGTTCGGGCGATGAGTCGCTTTCATAGCACAGATCGCTCGAACTTTTACTGCTGAACCATAATGTCGAGTATTCAATTTTTTGAATTATAACTTTCACAGGAAGAATCAATATGATGCTTCACATTCCTAACGTACTCAGTAAAGTGCAAGTCCAGCAAATTCGGGCTGAGTTAGACAGTGCATCGGCTTGGCAAAATGGCCAATTCAGCGCAGGCGCGCAAGCACAAAAAATTAAACAAAATTTGCAGTTTGATCCCAAACATCCGAGTTATGCAGTACTGGCGCAAGAAATACTCAGCGCTCTCAAACAACAGGCTTTATTGCAGTCATTTGCCTTGCCGCTGCATATGCTTCAGCCGATGTTCAATTGTTATCAAAACACAGGAACTTATGGCAATCATGTCGATAGTGCGGTGCAATATTGTGCGCAGGCACAACGTCCGATTCGTACTGATGTTTCTATGACTTTATTTTTAAGTGAACCTGAAGAATATCAGGGAGGTGAACTGATTATTGAAGACAACTATGGAAGTCATGAAGTTAAACTCAGTGCGGGCGATGCGATTGTGTATCCTGCGACCAGTTTACATCGGGTTGAACCAGTAACAGTAGGCCAAAGAATTGCGGCATTTACTTGGTGTCAAAGTATGGTGAAAGATGACTGGCAGCGCAGTATGTTGTTCAATTTAGACATGACCATTCTGCAATTACGTCAACAACTTGGAGATACGGCAGAAGTATTGTCCCTGACTGCGCATTATCACAACTTGATTCGTCAATGGAGTCAATTATGAATACCGCACCATTGGCAGCCTTAAACCATATTCCCCCACATTTACAAACCATTGCAGACTATCAAAAACAGGCGCAACTACATTTAAATGCAGCCACATGGGCCAATTTAGAAGGCGCTGCGGGCGATGAATACAGTCTAAACAATAACCGAGCTGCTTTTGCCAATATTCAATTATTGCCACGTCACTTAAATTCTTTTAAAGATGCCAATACGCAGATTCAACTTTTAGGCAAACACTATCCACACCCGATTTTTTTAGCCCCCGTGGCTTATCAACAACTGTTTCATCCGCAGGGGGAAATTGCCACAGCACAAGCAGCTTCCGCTATGCAAGCGCCCATGATTCTCAGTCATTTAAGTACCACCTCAATGGCAACGCTTGATCAGGTATCTTCTGCGCCAAAATGGTTTCAGCTATATTGGCAAGGCAGTCGCGAAACTTCTTTAGATTTGGTATTACAAGCCCAGCACTATGCTTATCAAGCCATTGTTCTGACTGTAGATACACCCCACATGGGCATTCGAGATCGTGAACGTCGTGCTTATTTTCAGTTACCTGCACATATTCGGGCAGTGCATCATCATCCCGTGAGTACAATACCTCTTAAAGACAATCAGCATGCTTTATTTGATGGCTTAATGCAGCAAGCCGCCACATGGGAAGATATTGCTTGGCTAGTCCAACACAGCCCACTCCCTATTTTACTCAAAGGTATTTTACACCCTGCCGATGCACAACAGGCGTATCAATACGGCGTACAAGGGATTATTGTATCTAATCATGGTGGTCGAGTTTTAGATACCACGGTCAGTCCAATTCAAGTTTTAAGCACGATGCGAAAAATTTTACCGCACGATTTTCCCATTCTATTGGACAGCGGTATCCGTCGTGGCACAGATATTTTTAAGGCATTGGCCTTAGGGGCAAATGCAGTATTAATTGGACGGCCATATATTTATGGCTTGGCAGTTGCTGGTGCACTAGGGGCAGCACATAGCATCAAGCTCTTAAAAGAAGAATTTGAAGTGAGCATGGCACTTATGGGAACAAGCAGCATTGAACAGATTAACAACAGTTATATTTATCAGAAATAAAACAAATAACAGAAAAAATTTTCACAGCTATGGCTATATTTGTAAAAAACAGGGAATTATTACCCTTGCAAATCCATTAGCATACAGATATTGGTTTACAAGTGCCATGATTCGACTTTTAGCGATAGTCTCCTGAAAACAACTTGTAAATTGATAGAATAGACACAATCTATATTTATAGTAAGTTGCCGTTATCCACGACCGATGCAACCGCTACTATTCAAGGAGTTTTCACATGATGTTGGCAGATCCAAGCAAAAAATACCGTCGTATGTACCAGCGTGTCGACTTACCAGACCGCCAATGGCCAAATAACGAAATTACCAAAGCGCCAATCTGGATGAGTACCGACCTACGTGACGGTAACCAAGCGATCTTTGAGCCAATGAACATTGAACAAAAATTCAAAATGTTCCAAATGCTTGTGAAAATTGGTTTTAAACACATCGAAATTGGTTTCCCATCGGCATCTCAAGTTGACTTCGATTTCACGCGTAAATTGATTGAAGAAGGTCATATTCCAGATGACGTGTATATTGAAGTATTGGTACAAGCACGTGACCATTTAATCGCACGTACTTTTGAATCTTTACAAGGTGCAAAACGTGCAATTGTGCATATTTATAATGCCAACTCGCCTACCTTCCGCCAAAAAGTCTTGAATGTAGATGTTGCGGGTGCCAAACAATTGGCCATCAACGCTGCAACCAAAGTAAAAGAATACGCAGCGAAGCAACCTGAAACTGAGTGGGTATTCCAGTACAGCCCAGAATGTTTTACTGCAACTGAATTAGAAGTCGCAAAAGATGTTTGTGATGCGGTAACTGAAATTTGGGAAGCATCGCCAACCAATAAAGTGATTTTAAACTTGCCTGCAACAGTGGAAGTGTCTACACCAAACGTGTATGCAGACCAAGTTGAATGGATGCACCGTAACATTGAGCGTCGTGATGGCGTGATCATTTCAGTACACTGTCACAATGACCGTGGTTGTGGTATCGCTGCTTCTGAATTGGCAATCATGGCGGGTGCAGACCGTGTAGAAGGTTGTGTATTTGGTAACGGTGAGCGCACAGGTAACGTAGACGTTGCTGCGATTGCGTTGAACATGTACACCCAAGGTGTTGCACCAGAGTTGGATTTCTCAAACATCAACGAAATTATTGCAACAGTTGAAGAATGCACAGGCTTGCCAGTACACCCTCGTCATCCGTACGCAGGTGACTTAGTCTTTACTGCATTCTCTGGTTCACACCAAGACGCAATTAAGAAAGGTTTTGAGTTCCAGAAAAACGAAGAAATTTGGGATATGCCTTACTTACCAATTGACCCGAAAGATTTAGGTCGTGACTATGACGCAGTGATTCGTGTCAACTCACAATCGGGTAAAGGCGGTATTGCTTACTTGTTAGAATCGAACTACAACGTGACTTTGCCGCGTCGTTTACAAATCGAATTCTCGCAAATTGTGCAACAACGTACCGATGAACAAGGTACAGAAATTAGCGCAAGCGAAATCTGGAACTTGTTTAAAGAAACTTACGTTGCGGTAAAAGATGCGCAATATGCAACGCAAAACTACAAATTGTCTGATGAAAATGGCAATCAAGTCATTGAACTAGATGTTGTGGTAAACGGCGAAACGCAGCACTTGCGTGGCGAAGGCAATGGTCCAATTTCAGCAATTTTGAATGCATTGCAATTGCCAATTGATGTCTTGAACTATGAAGAGCGCAGCATTAGCTCGGGCGCACATGCAAAAGCGTTGGCTTTAATTGAATTGCAAGTGAAAGGTACAGGTAAATCTGCCTTTGGTGCAGGGGTACATGACAACATTGTGACCTCATCAATTGATGCGATCATTGCTTGCACGAATCGCTTGATTGAACAAGGCGTATTAAGCACGGATCAAGTGGTTGCTGCCGCAGTTTAAAGCGCTGCAAACGCATAAAAGCATTTTGAAAAGGATACCCCAAGTGGTATCCTTTTGTTTATTCATCCTCAGGATTTAAGGCGAATTATTCCCGTGTCTTTTCCAGCTGACTCAGTAGGCATTGTTGTTCCAGAAAAGTTCCAATTTGAAGAACCCCTAGAGCTCGAATGTGGCCGTGTTCTACCCCGCTTCGAACTGATGGTCGAAACCTACGGCACGCTTAATGCCGAAAAATCCAATGCAATTCTGATCTGTCATGCGTTGTCAGGACATCATCATGCTGCAGGTTATCATCATGCCGACGATAAAAAAGCAGGCTGGTGGGATGCCTGTATTGGCCCGGGAAAAGCCATTGATACCAACCACTTTTTTGTGGTGGCCTTAAATAATATTGGCGGATGTAACGGCTCGACTGGCCCAACATCGCCAAACCCTGAAAATGACAACCGCCCTTATGGCCCAGATTTTCCATTGGTCACTGTGCGCGATTGGGTCAAAACCCAAGCCATGCTATCTGACCGTTTAGGGATTGAAGTCTGGTATTCAATTATTGGCGGCTCTTTGGGTGGCATGCAGGCTTTGCAATGGTCGGTTGATTATCCTGATCGTCTTAAAAAATGTGTGATCATTGCCAGTGCACCTAAATTGTCTGCACAAAATATTGCCTTTAACGAAGTCGCGCGTCAGTCAATTTTATCTGACCCAGATTTTCATCACGGCCGTTATTTAGAACACGACAGCTACCCAAAACGTGGATTGATTTTGGCGCGCATGGTTGGACACATCACTTATTTGTCTGAAGAAGCCATGAAACAGAAATTTGGTCGTGACTTAAAATCTGGCAAGTTTATGTATGGCTTTGATGTCGAGTTTCAGGTCGAAAGCTATTTACGCTATCAGGGCGAACAATTTAGCCGTAATTTTGATGCCAATACCTATTTAATTATGACTAAGGCACTGGATTATTTTGATCCTGCACGTGAATACGAACAATCCTTACAAAAAGCCATGGCGAACACAAAATGCAAGTTTTTAGTGGTGTCTTTTACCACCGACTGGCGTTTTAGCCCTGAGCGTTCGCAGGAAATTGTGGATGCCTTAATTAGCAATCATAAGCCTGTCAGCTATTTAGATATTGATGCCGAACAAGGACACGATTCGTTCTTGTTCCCAATTCCACTATACGTGAAAGCCATGCGTGCATTCTTGGGTGGAACAGAACATCTTCAAGCAACCCCACAGGAGGCCGTGTAATGCGTCTTGATCAGCAACTTGCCGAAAAGTGGATTAAACCGAATTCTAAAGTACTCGATTTAGGTTGTGGCGATGGCGAACTGTTGGCTCACATGAGCAAACAGCATAATATTCGTGCATACGGATTAGAAATTGATCAAGAAAAGATTGCAATTGCGATCAGTCGCGGGTTAAATATCATCCAACAAGACTTGAATTTGGGGCTTAGCCGCTTTGCCGACCAGTCTTTTGACTATGTGGTCATGGCACAAGCCTTGCAAGCAGTAGATGCACCTGACGTATTATTAAGAGATATGGTGCGTGTGGCTAAACAGGCAATTATTACCTTTCCAAACTTTGCGCATTGGAAGACTCGCTCTTTTCTCGCCTTAAAAGGAAAAATGCCTGTTTCAGACGCATTACCTTATATGTGGTACAACACCCCAAATATTCATTTATGTACGTTTCGTGATTTTGAGGCACTTTGTGCCGAAAATAATATTCGCATCATTAACCGACTTGCCGTGAATGGGAATCAACAAGATAGTTTACTCAGTAAGCATCTGCCTAATTTGTTTGGTGAAGTCGCAATTTATCGAGTGAGCGCTCTATGAAAAAACTATTATTAAGCACCACGCTATTGGTTGGACTGTTGAGCATTCAAGCCCATGCAGATTATGTTCCACCATCGTCTGTAGCAAGCCAAGCAGCACAATATTCTGTGATGGATATTAACGGCTTAACGAAAGCAGCCAAAGCAGGTCAAGCAGGCGCACAATTTTACTTAGCGACTAAATATCAACAAGGTAAAGACGTACAGCAAGACAGCCGTCAAGCGTTTGCTTGGTACAAAGCTGCGGCAGATCAAGGTTTATCTGCAGCGCAATTGAATGTAGGCCGTATGTTGGCAGATGGCATTGGCACGAAAAAAGACGAAGTCTTGGCACGTCAATATTTTGAAAAAGCAGCCAGCCGCGGCGACAACCGCGCAAGCTTTAACCTTGCCATGATGGAAGAACAAAAGAAAAACTATATGGGCGCATATCAGTGGTATGAATTATCTACCCGTGATGGCATGCTCGATAACAAAGTGATTTCTTTGTCTGAAGGTAAGAAAACTGCATTGGCAGCGAACTTGACCCAAGAACAAATTCGTCAAGCACGTGACCGCGCTGACAAATGGATTCAAGCACAATAAATTTAATCTCGCTTAAATTAACTTCATGCACCTTCGGGTGCTTTTTGTTTTATCCGAAATAAACCGCCTGCATGGCCTGTAGCAATTCAGGGCTGAACTCTTCTACTGTAGCAGAACCCAATACCGCATCTATACCACAATGCGGACACATTGCAGTTTGCTCATCATCACACCAATCTTCAATTTCGCTATAAGCAAAAGTTTCCAGACAGCAAAAACAGCCACAACACTCACTTTGCTGCAGTAATGCACGGTGCTGACTCGAATAATGGTAGATCTCTGAAATTTTGCTCATCATGATTCCCTACTTTTTGCAACCTAAATATTATTAGCATGTATGAAAACAAATCTATGCGAGATTAAACTTTTAAGTCTGCAAAATCCGTTAAAATATCCAATATTATTTTGAATTAAGATCTGAATTATGGCTGCAACTGATTGGCGCGCTCAAGGTACTTTGGTTTTAGCAAGCAACAATAAGGGAAAAATTGCAGAATTTGAAACCCTGCTTGCGCAATTAGACTTGCCTGTGCAAGTGATTCCGCAGGGTCAACTAAATATTGAAGATGCGGTTGAAGATGGTTTGAGCTTTGTTGAAAATGCTATTTTAAAAGCGCGCCATGCCGCAAAAATTTCAGGAAAGCCCGCGATTGCCGATGACTCTGGTTTGTGTGTGCCTATTTTAGGCGGCGCACCGGGGATTTACTCTGCACGTTTTGCAGGCGAACATGGCAATGATGCAGCCAACAATGAAAAACTGCTCAATAAACTCAAACCACTACGTCAAGAGGGTGAAGCCATTGAAGGCATGTTTGTCTGTGTTTTAGCCTTGGTTGAACATGCCGATGACCCACTCCCTAAAATATTTCAGGGGATTTGGAAAGGAGAAATTTTAGCAGAAACCCGTGGCGAAAATGGTTTTGGCTATGACCCACTGTTTTGGTTGCCTGAATTAGGTGTATCGAGTGCTGAAATGTCGAAAGCAGAAAAAAATAAAATCAGTCATCGTGGTCAGGCCATGCAGCTGTTTAAAGATAGCCTACAAGCTGAATTACCGTAACAACTGCTAAGTCAAATCTTAATTGTTCAAATACAACAGCCTGCGGTCATGTACAGGCTGTTTCTTTTTTCCAAATTTATATTCTTTAATCCCCTGTCTTTAAATCGCAACACATTCGTCACCGCATTGTCATACAGACCTGTTGAGATAGGCTCAACTAATGAGAGGTCTAAATCATGGCAGGATTATCTATTTGGCACGTGCTGATTTTTGCAATTGTGGTCATTTTATTATTTGGTACATCTAAACTGAAAAACTTAGGTAAAGATGTCGGTGGTGCAGTCAAAGATTTTAAAAAATCAATTAAAGACGATGAAGCTGAAACAGCTCAACTCAAAGAACCTCGTACCATCGAACATCAGGCCAACAGCAGTGATGTCAATTCGACAGTAAAACACTAAGGCTGAGGGTTTGAGATTATGCTCAATATTGGAATGACGGAACTGCTGATTTTCGGCATCATTGCATTATTGGTGCTGGGTCCTGAGAAACTTCCAGAAGCTGCGCGTTTTGTTGGAAAGTGGTATGGCAAAATAAAACGTATGGTCAGCAATGTTCAAAACGACATCGACCGTGAATTGCGTTTATCTGAATTACGTGAACAAATGCAGCAAGAAATGGCACGTATTCAAGAGCTTGAGGCAAAAATGCAGGCTCAGATGTCTGAAATGAAAAATGAAAAAATCTTTGATGATGCAAAAACATCGACAGACTCAAAACAGGCATCTTTAAACAACTTACAAGAACAGTTTTATCAACCTGTTGAAAATACAGAAAAACAGTGCATGGTGCGCATCCCTAAAGCGCCAGTGCGGACAGCATCAGCATCTATCTCACCCATTCAAAATACAACAACATATACTGAAATGAAGGTCGCGGTATGAGTCAGCCCAATTCTACTCAGCTTCCTCATTTGGCAGTGAAGTCTGAGCAACCTGCATTAGAAGAAATGCCAATTACCAAGCACCTGATGGTGCTGCGTAAGCATCTATTTAAAATTGTGGGCCTGGTTATTGCGCTGTTTTTCTGCTTATTGCCTTTTGCCAATCGCACCTATCAGATTTTATCTGAACCGCTGCGTGCGCAGTTGCCGACCTCATCGACCATGATTGCTACCGATGTCACGGCCACCTTTATGGCACCGTTTAAGCTGAATTTTTTTGTGGCGTTGATGATTGCGATGCCATTTATTATTTATCAGCTGTGGGCTTTCGTAAAACCGGCATTATATGAAAAAGAAAAAAGTCTGGCATTGCCGTTGCTCATAAGCAGCATTGCCCTGTTCTATATTGGGATTTCATTTGCTTACTTTATTGCACTGCCATCAATTCTGCACTTTTTCATCAGTGTGTCACCGGAAACAGTTGCCCCGATGACTGATATTAATAGCTATCTGACTTTTTGTTTGAAGCTGTTTTTGGTGTTCGGATTTACCTTTGAAATTCCGATTATTACCCTATTGCTGATTTTAATTGGTGTGGTCAGTACCCAGCAGCTGGTCGAGAAACGCCGCTTTATTATTGTTGGCTGTTTCTTTGTTTCGATGTTTGTGACCCCACCGGATGCGCTGTCGATGATTATGCTGGCCATTCCAATGTGGATGTTATTCGAACTAGGCTTATTTGCAGGCAAGCTGATTGAGAAGCGTCGAGTCAACCAGAAATAATATAAGCTCATGAATTTAAAAAAGAAGCACTTGTTGCTTCTTTTTTTATGGCAACCATTTACGGTTTGGTGAATTTAACCAGTTTGACATATAAGCTTAACCTTTACGTCATGTTTAGCCACTAATTTACATATAACTTTTAAACCACCAAGCGAATTTGCTAGGAAAAAAATGACTGACTATATGCCTTACAATGAAGATCAAGAGTTAGATAACAACACTTCAGACAATACACACTTTCGTGACATTTTAGAACAACGTATCAGTCGCCGCAGTTTAATTAAAAGAACTGCAAGTGGTGCAGCTGCTTTAGCTTTAGCATCTTCACTGTCTGCATGTAGTGATGACGATGATGACAACAGTGTTACTCCACCAGCTGACCAGGAAGATCCAAACAGCAAACCGGAGTCACTTTCTTTCACAGCTGTTGATAAAAACTTAAATGATATTGTGACCGTTCCAGAAGGCTATCAGGCAACTGTATTATATGCTTTAGGTGACTCGATTCACCCTGCTTTTAGCGATTGGAATGCAGACAAAAATGTTCCATTAGGTCCAAGTTTCCAGTTCCGTTCTGGTGACTGCCACGATGGTATGAGTTATTTTGGCTTGAGTACCAAAACGGGGCGCTATGATGCAAACGCATCTGATCATGGCTTACTGGTTTTAAACCATGAATATATTAACCAAACCTTCTTGCACCCAGAAGGTCCAACCAAAGTAAATGGCCGTCGTCCAGAAGATGAAGTTATCCGCGAAGTGAATGCTCACGGTGTTTCTGTGGTACACATTAAGAAAAATACCGAAACTCAAGCGGTAGAAATTGTTAAATCATCACCATTTAACCGTCGTATTACAGCTTCAACAGTAATGGATTTTGCAGGTCCAGCGGTCAATCCAAATTCTCCATTACTGCGTACAGCGTTCTCTCCTGCCGGTCGCCAAACACGTGGTACACAAAATAACTGTGGTAATGGTTATACACCATGGGGCACTTATTTAACTGCCGAAGAAAACTTTATTGGTTATTTCCAACGTTCAGGCACAGACCAATACGCAGACCGTAGCGAAGCAGAGAAAACTGCACTCAAACGTTATGGCTTAGGCTTAGATATTTCATATCAAACTGAAAAAAATGCAGATGGTTCAATTAAACGTGATGAGAAAAATAACATTGTTTATGTTCTCGATGCACAAAAACAAAAAGTGCCGGAACTCGACGAACAAGGCCGTATTGTTTATTTAGATAAATCTTCACGTTATGCATGGGAAACTGCTCAGGCTGGTGTTGAATCACAAGATATGTATGATCGCTGGTCAGCTAACGTAACCAAAGCATCTGCGACTGAAGACTATCGTAATGCACCAAATACCTTTGGCTGGATTGTTGAAATTGACCCATTTGATAATAGTGCAAACCCGGTAAAACGTACTGCTTTAGGTCGTTTTGCGCATGAAGATTGCCGTGCAAGCCGTGCAATTGAAGGACAGCAGTTTGCCTTCTATATGGGCGATGACTCTCGTGGTGAATACATCTATAAATTCGTATCAGATGCAGTGTGGGACCCTAAAGATGTCAACGGCGGTTATGCTGCTGGCGACAAGTATATGAATACAGGGAAATTCTATGTTGCCAAATTTGATGCTTCAGGTCAGGGCGAATGGATTGAACTGGCATTTGGTAAAAATGGTTTGACACAAGACAATACCCTTTATCCATTTAGCTCTCAAGCAGATGTCCTGACTTTTGCTCGCCTTGCTGCAGACTCTGTCGGTGCAACTAAAATGGACCGTCCAGAATGGGTTGCTGTGAATCCTGAAAATGGTGAAGTTTATGTAACTTTAACCAACAACTCTAACCGTGGTAATAATCCGGAACAACCAGTAAATGCAGCTAACCCACGTAACTATTCAGACCCTGAAGGGGGTAAAGGGAACGTCAACGGCCACATTATTCGCTTTAAAGAAGAAAGCACTGCTGCAACAACGTTTGAGTGGGATATTTATCTGTTTGGTGCAGAAGCTCAAATGGATGCGAACATCAACCTTTCAGGCTTGACCGATGCCAATGACTTCTCGAGCCCGGATGGTATGTGGTTTGATCCACGTGGTGTGCTTTGGATTCAAACCGATGATGGTGCATATACTGATGTCACTAACTGTATGATGCTTGCTGCATTACCTGGTCAGGTCGGTGATGGTCAGTCTGTAACTACAGTAAACGGCCAAGCCACTATTGCAGGTGCTCAAGTAACGGATGAAAACCTGCGTCGCTTCCTGGTTGGACCAAAAGAATGTGAAATCACCGGCGTGACCATGACACCTGACTACAAAGCAATCTTCATTAACGTTCAGCACCCAGGCGAAGATTCACCACGTTTTGATGCACCAACAAGCCATTGGCCAGCAACTCAAACGGATATCAATAACAAAACTGCACGCCCTCGTTCTGCAACAGTGGTCATCACTCGTACTGATGGTAAAGCGATTGCAGGATAATCCTCTCTTTCACAAAAATACCGGCTTGATGCCGGTATTTTTTATTTCTGTAGTGGAATATTCAGCTCCACGATCTGCCCGGCGGTTTCACCCTGCTGGCTTTTCTCTAACCAGTGCCATTGCTGACCATTGAATCTTAAAATATTGGAACAGCGTGTACCATACGCCGGACTCTGAATAAAGGTCGACGACAATAACTCTTCCAGCTCGACAGAAATGCCGGTTTCTGGCAATAAATCTGCAATCACCTTGCGTTCATCTTCCAAAATATCCCAGGCAGCATGCTGCAGATCTGCTTCTGGCATCCGGGCTTGCTGTAACATCGGTAAAAATTCTTGGGTAAAGCGTTTACGCAAATGGCCGGTTTTTTCCCAATGCTCGCCCATTAAGCCATTGGACACCACATATACCCCTTTGGCCAGCACTTGCGGCGCCTCCCCTCGGTTGCTCATATACACCGCCTGTTCCCGGTCGCCGACAAATAAATTAAAGCCGGCATAATCGCACTGGCGCGGCTCCAAGGCTTGCGCAAAGCGAATTGGACTTAATTCAGATTCCAGAAAATCCTGAATCAGATGCCCGCGTGAGGTCGGATAATTGTGCTGATCCTGTCCATTACGAAAATTGGTAACAATGGCCCAGCGGCCGCTGGCGGTCACGCCCATCCAGGTGCCACCCGACTGCAAGTCCTGTCCGGCATAAATCGGGCTATTTTCCCAGGCATGCAACGCCGCAGTTGGACGCTGATAAAACTCATCACGGTTTGAAATTAAACATAAAGGCAGCTCATCCAGAACCTGCCAGGCAAAGGCCACAATACACATAATTTCCTGCTCGCTATCTTTACACATTGAATGTACAACATTTTTCATCTTATTCAGCTAAAATCTGTGCAAAACAGAATGACAAGGAACAGGAATGCTGACCTATCCAAATATTGATCCGGTGGCGATATCGCTGGGTCCCTTACAAGTCCACTGGTATGGACTAATGTATTTACTGGCCTTTTTATTTGCCTGGGGTCTGGCCACTTATCGCGCCAAACAACGTGGCTGGACACCGGACATGGTTTCGGATCTGATCTTTTACGGCGCGCTGGGTGTGGTCATTGGCGGCCGCGTCGGTTATGTGTTCTTTTATGGCTTTGAGCAGTTTCTGGCCAATCCGGTGTGGCTGTTTCAGGTCTGGACCGGGGGCATGAGTTTCCATGGTGGCTTCCTTGGGGTCATGCTGGCTATGCTGTTCTGGTGTAAAAAATACCAGATGACCTGGTTCCAAACCCTGGACTTTATTGCACCCTGTGTCCCGACCGGGCTCATGTTTGGACGTATCGGCAACTTTATTGGTGGCGAGTTATATGGCCGTCCGGTCAGTGATCCGAACTTTGCACTGGGCATGATTTTCCCGACCGATCCATTGCAGCTGGTACGGCATCCATCGCAGGTGTATCAGGCGCTATTTGAAGGGCTGCTGCTGTTTATTCTGCTGTGGTGGTTCAGCGCCAAACCGCGTCCACGTATGGCAGTCTCTGCCCTATTCCTAATAGGTTATGGCTTAGCACGCTTTGTAGTCGAGTTTTTCCGAGAGCCAGATCACGGTCAGCTCTTTATTGCATGGATGAGTAAAGGTCAATTCCTGAGCTTACCAATGATTTTGGTGGGCATGTGGATGATGTGGTATGCCTATCAAAAGAAAATTTATGATTGGGGACCGCAGAAGAACAGCTAAGCAGCCCTGCACTGCGTATTTGATCTATTCAGGCGAAGTCAATCTTCGCCTTTTTTTATGCTACAGTGCAAATTCTGAATGCTCATTGAACACAATTGAAGAACTCAAATGCTGGAATTTTGGTTTAACCCTCAGGTTACAGTGCTAAAGAAAATTGCCCTGCTGATTATCATTGCCCTAGTTACCGCAGGCCTATACACCCTACAACCACTCCAATTCGATGCAATTTTAATGTTTCTGGCAGCAGGTCTTGTTTTCCTGATTTGCCGTTACTGTAAAATTCATTTTACTCAGCACCATCCAACAGGCTGGATTGCACGTGTTTTGACTTGGATTCCACTGGCTTTGTTACTCGCATTGATTTTTATGCAAATCCAACATGGCGAAATCTTAATTTCAGGTGCACAAGGCATTGGCTTTACCGCTTTGGCCATTTGTCTGTTTTCACCGTTGTCTTTGCTGCATCAACATCAAGCTTCCGACACACAATAAAGTCACAACTTTAAAAACTCTGCTATTATTCTTTCTGATTTATTGAGCCTAGAATGGCCCAGCCCACAAAATATTCACTTTTGCTTGACCAGAGAACGCTATGCGCCAGTATTTAGACCTACTCCAACATATTCTTGACCATGGTGGCGATAAAGGCGACCGTACTGGAACTGGCACGCGTTCAGTGTTTGGGCATCAAATGCGATTTGACCTAGCGCAAGGCTTTCCCCTGCTCACCACCAAAAAAGTGCATTTCCGTTCTATCGTGATTGAATTGTTATGGTTTTTAAAAGGTGATACCAACGTCAAATACCTACAAGAACATAAAGTCAGCATTTGGGATGAATGGTCTACTGCAGAACAAACTGCACGCTTTGGTCGTCCTGAAGGTGAACTTGGCCCTGTGTATGGACATCAATGGCGTAACTTTGGTGCCACTCAAAAAGCTGATGGTTTGTATGAGCAAGATGGTTTTGACCAAATTGCATGGTTAATCAATGAAATTAAAACCAATCCAAATTCACGTCGTTTGATTGTGTCGGGCTGGAACCCGCAAGAAGCAGGACAAGTGGCGTTACCTCCTTGTCATACCCTGTTCCAGTTTTTTGTACACAACGGCAAACTTTCATGTCAGTTGTATCAACGCAGTGCCGATGTATTTTTAGGTGTACCCTTTAATATTGCCAGCTATGCTTTGCTGACCCACATGATTGCACAAGTCTGTGATTTAGAAGTGGGAGATTTTGTCTGGACAGGTGGCGATACCCATTTATATACCAACCACTTTGAACAGGCACAGTTACAGCTCAGTCGTGAGCCAATGGCTTTATGTCAGTTAAAATTGAATCCTGAAGTTAAAGATATTTTCGATTTTAAATTTGAAGATATTGAAATTGTAGGCTATGAATCACACGCTGCAATTAAAGCACCCGTAGCCGTCTAATCAACTGTTCATTCAACATTAAAAAAGCCCTGCTTTCACGTCCGAAAAGACGCATTGCAGACCCAGAAAATACGAGCCAAATTTATGTCATTTCAAAATTTAGAAGTTGTACACGTGGTGGCGATGGATCAACAGCGCTGCATTGGTCAGGGCAACCAATTGCCGTGGCATATTTCGGCAGACCTCAAACACTTCAAAGAAATCACCCAAGGTGGTGTGGTAGTTATGGGGCGTAAAACCTTGGAGTCGATGGGACGCACTCTACCTAAACGTGTTAATTGGGTGATCACCCGTGACCCAAACTGGGCTTTTGAAGGCACAAAAGTGGCAAACAGTATTGAAGATGCGTTGCAGCAAGCCGTTGCCGATGTGCAAGTCTCAGAAAAGCCAAATACGCTATTTATTATTGGCGGTGGTGAAATTTTTAGCCAAACCATGCCAATCGCTGACCGTCTAGAACTGACTCATATTGAACTAGATGTTCAGGGTGATGCGTATTATCCGGCCATTCCAGCCGAGTTTAAAAAAGTAGCCTCTGAACAGCATGTCGATGAAAAATCAGGCATTGCCTTTGAGTTTGCCCGCTACCAAAAATAATGCTGACAGCCTTGGCAATCTTTGATTATGATGACTTAAACGGAATTTAACTTGTCTCAGGAATGGCGGATGCTGCATTTCATCTTCAGTTTAGGTGTCATTCTTTCTTCTATTTGGCTGAGTATGGCCTTATGGATTCATCAGCCTTTGGGTTGGCTGATGAGCCGTGTGCTGATTGGAACTTGGCTGGCCTTTACGCTCAGCATTTTGGGCATTTATATCACTCAACATTTGCTGAGCCGCAATCAAGATATTCTGGTTTATCTATTGGGTTTTGCTTTGGGGCTGTTCTGGTATTTTGGGATGGATGCTAAACAAGATCGTGACTGGAACCCTGAAGTCGCACGTATGCTGCGTTATGAACAAGTACAAGATCAGGTCACGCTGCACAATGTCCGTAATTTTGACTGGCATGCCGATGGCAGCTATACCGAACACTGGGAAACCCGCCAATTTAATCTCAAACAGATTACTGGGGTGAATATCATCACTTCATATTGGATGGGGCCTAAAATTGCACACACCCTCGTCAGCTTCGACTTTTCAGATCAAGCGCCACTAACGTTTTCCATTGAAATTCGTAAAGAAAAACACGAAGAGTTTTCTGCAATTGGTGGCTTTTTCCGACAGTATGAACTCAGTCTGGTCGCTGCCGATGAAAAAGATATTATCTATACCCGCAGTAATATTCGGGGTGAGCAAGTTTACTTTTTCCCAATTCAGATGAATCCTCAAGAAGCTCAGGCTTTGTTTCAGGAATATCTGCGTAAAGCCGATGCTTTAGCAGCTAAGCCACATTGGTACAATACTTTGACCAGTAATTGCACCACACTGTTGTTTGATATGATTCAGGCAGTATCCCAAAAGCGTTTCCCTGCCGATTACCGTCTGTTTGCTTCAGGCTATTTACCTAATTATTTATATGATTTGCATGCGCTGGATCATCGTTGGGATATGCAAACTTGGTATCAACGTGCCCACATTAACCCACGTGTGGAAAACTTAAAAGATATCCACAGCCAAGACTTTTCCGCGCTCATTCGACAAGGGGTACAGCTCGATTCCTCAGCAAAAATCAGCACGCCTTACTCGCACCCAACCTATCAAAACAAAGTGCTGCCTTGACCTATTTTGGTCATTTGGTTCTGCTAACATCAGCACAACCATAAAAACGCAAAGTATCCTCAACAAAATTGCAGCAAAGCTACAAATTCAACTAGAGCAATCATGCATAATTTGTTTAGATAGCAACAATTTCCTAAAAATAAGTGAGCATCCCATGTTCAAAAAATCTTTTGGTATCGCAATATTTGCTTCAGTCATACTCTTCTCTGGATGTGAAAATATGCCAACCCAAACCAGCGCCAGCCAAATCACGGCAATCAATCAGGCCAACTTAGCTCAGCGCACTTGGACTGCAACACAATTGGGCAACACCATGCTCAGCAGCACAGCAACTCAGAATTTACCGCAGTTACAATTTAATGCAGCAACACAAAGCGTTACGGGTTCAGACAGCTGTAATCGTTTAAGTGGTAGCTATGTCGCAGGACGTGACACCATACAACTCGGTCAGTTGGCAACTACACGAATGGCTTGTCTAAACAATAATAATCTGGATCAAAAATTTCATGAAGCTCTAAATAAAGTGACGCATTATCAGGTTTATGGCAAAACCCTGAAATTGCTAGACCGTCATGGAAATTTACTGATTCAGTTTGCCACAGCAACTGCTGCCCGTTAAAGCTTAAGCCCGTTGATAAATCAACGGGCTTCACACGACTCATTCATAAAATATAAGGACAAAATCATGCAACAAGCATTGTTTGGTGGCGGATGTTTTTGGTGTGTTGAAGCCGTGTTTTTACAACTGCAAGGTGTAGAGAAGGTCACCAATGGCTATGCTGGTGGGCAGACATTAAACCCAAGCTATGATGATATTTGCCGTGGTGACAGCGGACATGCAGAAGTCATTTTGATTGATTTTGATGAGCAGCAGATCAGCTATTCACAATTACTTGAGGTGTTTTTTGCCACACACGACCCAACCACATTAAACCGTCAGGGCAATGATGTCGGCACACAATACCGCTCTGTGATTTATTATTTAGATGCTACACAGCAACAAGCTGCCGCCGAGATGATTGCAGCCTTACAAGCTGAAGGTGTGAATGTTGTGACTGAACTCAGTGCAGCACCTGAATTTTACCCTGCAGAAGACTATCATCAGAATTTCTTTGCCAAAAATCCAAATCAGGGCTACTGCAATTTTTCCATTCCACCGAAACTGAATAAATTACGCAGTAAATTTCAGCATTTACTGAAAGTATAACCATTGGATTTAAAAGCAAGTACAAAACGGTGATACTCATCTTTTGATGACATCACCGTTTACACCACTATTTATTTTACAAAAGTCGTCCAGACAAATGCCTGAGTACGTCCTTGTAAGGTCATCTTCAACTGATCGCCCGACTGTAATGCTGCCACCCCTGCAGGTGTACCAGTCATTACCACATCACCAGGTTCTAAACTAAATACTTGGCTAATATCTGCCAACAATGCCGCAATATCAAAAATCAATAAACTGGTATCGCCTTGCTGACGTAATTCATCATTAATGTCCAAACAATATTGCACGTTTTTCCAGTCCTGAATTTCCGATACATCCACCCAATCTGCCAACACACAAGAACCGTCAAACGCTTTGGCTCGTTCCCACGGCTGTCCTTTTTTCTTAAGTTCATCCTGCAATTCACGCAAAGTTAAATCCAAGCCCAAAGTCACTGCACTTACAGCATCCAATACTTTGGCAGGATCTGTGTCTGCATTTAATGGCTGATCAATACGTAAACTCAGTTCACACTCATAATGGCAATTGCCCCAGACTTTATTCCAAGAAATACCATCATTTAAACTGCGTAAGCTGCTTGGTGGCTTAATAAATAACACAGGACGATCAGGTACAGCATTACCTAATTCTTTGGCATGGTCTGCATAACTGCGACCGACACAGACAATTTTAGATGGACGTGTACTCATGGTCATCCTCTGATATTTACAAATAGGAAAAATTAAAACTTACTTTTTAAAAGTATTTTCAAACATGGTTTGCTCTGCGGCCTGATTAAATGCACGTTTCGGTACAATCACCACAGTACGGTTTTTCAATTCCAGCATATAGGTCAGTTTACCCACAGCAAAATTTTGCACTTCGTTATAATGAAATACTTGTTTACGGCCATTGGCATACAGTTCGGCATAGTCCTGAAATAAATCAATACCTTGCTCGCTTTTACCAAATTGGTATTTCACAAACTGACGCTTAAACATCATCGGTAAAAACCAGTAGCGCATTAAAATTTGTAACAGCAAAAAGAAAGCACCAAGTGCAATGTAGTAACGACCTACACCATCTAAACCTAAATAAAAGCCCCAAGCGATAATCGCCACACTAATAAATGGGGTAATAAATCGGGTAAATTGTTTTTTACCAAAAGTGGCAAGCGCAAACCCATCTTGAGATTCTTCTAAAGTCAGAAAATAACGGGTCGATAAAGTTGGTGCTGACTCAGTCATAGCATCACATTAAAAATAAAATCTTGCCCAATACTATACCAAAATATCGCCCACCTTATGAGCTGTGGCATCAATTACATAACTTTGCTTTGGAAATGAGTGTATTTGGTTTTAAATAAACAGCAATTAAAACAAAAAATACGCAACAGGATGTTGAATGAAAAAATTAAAGCAATGTATGCTCATTGGTGTACTTTTAGGAACATCTGCTACAGCACTGGCCAAGATTATTCCCTGGAATGCCGAAGTCCCAAGTAGTCTCAGTGCTTATTCAGGCAATGCTCAGCAACTGGCAGAGCTGACTGGCGAGCGGATTTTGATTTATGCCCATCCGACACGTTACACCCAACTCCCCACTTTAAACAATAATGCGGCCAGCAAGGCCCAATATTACAGTGCTGCTGTCGTGCTACCTGTGGCTGAAGCGCAAGTCGAAAAATTATTGCAACATTATCCCAATTATGTGGGGCTATTTCCGACATTAAAATCGGCCAAGGTACTGGAGCAACAAGGTTCGATCCAGCAGGTTAAATATCAAATTCATATCCCTACCCCAATTCCAGTCCTGAATTTTAAAGAAAGTGTGGTAATGCAGCATCACCAAGCTAACAACAGTATCAGCAGCTTGATTATTGATGCTCCAATTCCTTATGGTGCTGGAAAGTTGGAATGGTTTGCACTAGGCCCACATAAAACGCTGGTGACAGTCACGCAATGGGGTGACCTGAATCAACCTAAAGGCTTTTTATTCAGCAAAATTCTGAATGCATTACCTGAGGCCAAACTTGGCATTCCTCCGAGCACCAATGCCTTTCTGCTAGAAGCACTGCAACAACGTTTTAAAAATAAACATGCTACAGCACTGGCAACCCAAGTTCCGCAGATGAAATTCAATGCTCAACAGCTACAGAAAATTGCTCAACTCAGTCAAAAATCAGGTCAACCTGTCAGCTTTTTATTGCCGAATCATCAGGTAAAAGATGGAGCAGCGTCAGAGAATTTAAGATTCAGCAGTACCTATCAATATTTTCCAAATCCAGTTGAAAAATTACAACCGTGGTTAATGGCTGAAGCGACCCAGCAACTTTTTCCTCGGCAGATCAAAAAAGTCGAGCTACATCCAGTCAATCCCCAAAACATAGATGCCAACTATAAAGTCTCGGTAGGTTTAGGGGTCATTCAAATTCCGTTTAATTTCAAAATGCGTTTTTACCAACCTGATGCGCTGCAAAACCACTTCAGTGCCAATGGCGGTGACTTAAAGTTAGTAAAAGGTAGCATGCGCTTACTCCCCCAGTCAGATGGCACCTTATTTCATATTACCAGCAGTATGAAGATTCATGATCAGGCACCGTTTTTATTACGCGCCATGCGCAGTATGCCCTATCATGACGTTTTACCCGCATTAGGTGGCAATACCGTATATGCTTTGAAAGTACAGCAAAAATTAAGATAATAAGTAAACAGAAAGATTCATTTTTATAGAAAAGTTTAAAAATTTCAGACACAAAAAAACCGCATCAAAAGTGCGGTTTTTTATTTCAAGTTGGTGCGCTCAGAGAGATTCGAACTCCCGACCCCTTAGTTCGTAGCCAAGTGCTCTATCCAGCTGAGCTATGAGCGCGACGACTTGATGGGGTGCATTATACGTGTTTTTTTCTGGCTGTTAAGTATTAATTCATCATTTTGCAATCAAATGCACAGATATTGGACGAATCAAAAGAATTTTACCGTAAAACAACTATTGTACTGGCTTGGCTTCGGGTAAATGCATATACCAATATTCACCAAATTTCAGGCACAAAAAAACCGCAATAAAGCGGTTGATTGTTCAAGTTGGTGCGCTCAGAGAGATTCGAACTCCCGACCCCTTAGTTCGTAGCCAAGTGCTCTATCCAGCTGAGCTA